>JAJDAM010000154.1 GCA_029261905.1 Deltaproteobacteria bacterium | reverse complement strand
AGCGCGCTGAATACCCTCTCGAAATCACAAAGCCGGGCGGGATCGAGATGATCCCCGGACAGCTGCGTAGGATTCACCACTCAATGCCGACGTAGCTCTACGGAATCGCCTAGGCAGCCCCGGTGAAACAACGGGGTTGGGTGTAGGAGGCCTGCCGTGCCGCTCGCTGCCGAACGGCACGAATCGGGTGGCAGGGCGGGGCCAGCGGGGACTCGGTGGCTGGTGCGACTAGCCGATCCCCCACGGGGAATCTGCAACGGAAAAACTCTTCCTCCGTGTGGAAAGTCTTTCCTCGATCGATGACTCGCTCCCGTTACGGAGGCACTGCGGCCCCCTTGATCGATCACGTTTTCCTGTTTAAATCTAAATACTTACATTCGTCTCACGAACTTGAGGGATTTCTCCACCGCTGGTACAGAAATTGCTGTAGTTGAGTATTCGATTCGTATAGGATCGGTACGTGAAACGCTGCACTGGCTAGAAAGCCTCGGAGTGCTTGGGAAGGCCTCCAAATGGGGTGTATCTCCGGACGGAAAGTCCGCGGGTTGGCACTGCAGGCGGTTCTGAAAGGCAGTTTTGAGGAGTAGGGATATGCGGCTTGCGCGTCACTTTCTTATGGCTCTGGCGGTACTGGGAATTTCGGTGTTGGCCGGCTCCGCCGGCGCACTCGAGATCGGATTTACCGTAGACGCTCCGATTGCGTTCACGGCCGGCGGCACGTCGGGAACAGTTGACCCCTACGTCGGCGGCCCGCTCAATGGCCTTGCCCCGGGGATCGATTGCCTGGTCGGCGCGTGCGATGTCACAACGCAGGACTGGATGGTCTTCACGGTGTCCGTGACCAGCGGTTCTCTCAACGATCTCGGCGTCGGTGCGTTGTTCATCCCCGGTGTGGCGATGGGCTATTTCTTGGACGGCGGTCCAATCCAGGATGGTACGGGCCTCACCGATACCTACACCGGAAGCTTGGCCGCACCCAACACCCCGACCTTCACATTCCTCGCGAATGGCGGCGGGGCGGGCCTCACAGGAACGTCGCTCGTACTCTTCGTCGCTTACGCGGACGGTGCACTCCCGACGGACTTCCCGGTAGCAGATGCCGGAACGACCCAGTTCATGCTCACCGAGTTCGGAGCGGCCGGGATCGACGGTCCCCAGGGTACCGTGACAACGGAAGTCGACATCGTGCCGGAGCCTTCCACGGCGCTGCTGCTCTTCGGCGGCTTGCTGATACTCGGGGCGCGCTCCAGCCGGCGAAATCGCAGCTGAACAGAGACCCGCTCCGGGAAAATACTTTCGCGGACTTTCGCAGATGGCCGGGCAGCCGTCCGCGACGGATCAGTCAAGCATCACAGGAATCGAGCGAGGGGACGGCTCCTACCCGATCGACACCATTGGAGACCCAGAAACTTACCCTTCGCGTTGCAGGGGCATCGAATGCGATCCCCTCGCTCCGCTTTCCAGCGGCTAGTGCGCTGAATTCCGGTTGAGGCCGAATTTTCGCGTATCTCCGGATTCGGTTGGCTTTTTTGCGACCGGAGACGGAATTGTCTGACATTTTCGTGGTCGCGCCGACCACCTTCCGTCAGACAGCCAGACGAGGTTTTTGTGGATGAGATGTTTTTTGATCGAACTCGCGACACATTATTGCTGTCTGGCCCACACACAATGAAACGGGACGTTCAACTTCGAAATGGGAGGTCGACCATGACTCGACTCTATCTAGCAATTGCCATTGCTGCGTTCTTCGCTGCTCCGCTCGCGAACGCAGCCGTCGTCGACTCGGGAAGTACGACCTTCGCCCATACCTTCTATACCGGGGCGAAGAGCTACACCATCTACACGCACGATGACCCGGGGAATCCCCAACCGGGAGCAGCTGGTGAATTCACCTACGTGTACACGATCACCAATGATCCGGGCTCCTTCGTGGCACTGATCGGATTCAACCTCGATGCTCCGGTAGGCAGCGTCGTTTCCGCGGGCTCGATCGACGATGCGAACCTCGCGACGCCTCCGCCGTCTGGCGTGATCAACAACAACGACGGCGTCCTTCGCTGGGATTGGGCAGATCCCAATCTGATCGAGCCCGGTCAGGTGGCGGATCAGCTGTACGTGATTTCGACATTCGGCCCCGGAATGGTGGGCGACACCATCTACAGTGTCGAAGGCGACTTTGGGTCCGACGTGCAGGGCACCTGCGTCGGCCCGTTCGTTCCGCCCGACGACACGGGCGAGGCCTTGCCTTGCACGATCGGTTTCTGGAAGAACCGAGCCGATGGCAAGAACGGAACGCTCCAGCACTTTCCGGATCCTGACTTCGATACGGTCGTGACCGCAGCCGTCGCTTTGTCCGGAGGCCTGTTCGTCGATGAGGCCGATCTGCTGTCCAATCTGGGTAGCAAGGGCAAGCGATCAATCGAAGAGCGCGGCAAGCAGCAGCTCGCTGCGACGCTCCTCAATCTCGCCGCTGGCGATCTGTACCCCGACAACACGAAGTGCAAGTTGTTCGAAGGGAACTCGATCACCACGAACGCCTGTGGCGACAATCTGTCGATCGCCGACGCAGTCACACAAGCCCTTATCGACATTGCCGGTGATACCGATGCACAGCACAGTGCCCAGGAATGCTCCGACGACATCAACAACGGCATTGGGGTGACCAACTAGAGACTCCGATATCGACGTCCCCGAGCTGCCGGCCCCTGTTGGGGGTCGGCAGCTTTGCGTTGGGGCGTCGTCTACCTTCGACGCAACCAGCGGGGTTTCGACAATGCGAGGACGGCCTCTATTCGCAGTTGTGCTCGGAGCCGTGGTACTCGCGCTGGTCGCCTGGTTGATCGGGCCAAAGCGGGCACCACACGATTCAGACGTGGCGCCACCCTCGGCGCCGATGCGAGCTGTCGTGCCCGCCGAGCCTGGCGGCCCGGAGCAGAAGACCGCGGCAGTGGATCCCGAACCCGAGGCGATCGATAACCCTGGCGAGATAGATCACGAGCCGAGCGATCACAGCCGTAGCCATTCGGACTTCGACCCCTACAGCGACCTGGAGTTCTACGCTCGCCGAGCTCCGATGAGCGAAGTCCCGCACACCGTCGTTCGCGGTTGGGGGGCGCGGGGCGGCGGACGTGTACCGGGACTGGTGGGTGTATTCATCGTCGTCGATCCAGCCATCTCGGACGCCGAACTGGAAAGACTCGCGCTGGACGTTCGCGATTTTCACCATGACGCCCATGCCCTGTCAGTCTGGATTCTCGATTCGGAACATGCGTCGACCTATGACCGGCACACCGACGGTGGCGCGCTGGCAGCGGAACACCTCGTAGCAACCGTGAACCGAAACGAGGCGCTCGGTAGCGACAACGTTCAGATCCGCGATCGGCTTCTCGACGCCGATGAACTCGACTAGTGCCAATCGGAGCCACGGGTCGTCTGTTTGCGGGCCGATCGTCCCTGAAATCGCGCGTTCGCGATCCTGCGACATCGAACACGGCTCGAGGCGCGACTCAGCGCGCTAGAGCTGCCTCAAGGGCTCTTTCTTGAGCTGACACACCAAGTGGCCCGAGTTGCCGCAGCCGCTGCAGCATTTCCCTGGCGAAGACCGTGTCCCCGGTGTTGGACGCGATCAGTCCCGCGTTCGCGATCGCAGCCAAGAAGAACGGGCTGGCTTCGAGCGCCCTTTCGATCGCGTCGCGCGCGCCCTTCGAGTCGCCGAGCCGTAGACGAATCGAGGCGAGTTCATTCCACGCAGCCGCGTCGGCCGACCATCGCTCGACGTAACGCTCGAAGGCAACACGGGCTGTCGAAAGATCTCCATGTTTTGCTTCGATTCCAGCGAGACCGAAATGAGCCGACGCCAGGTCCGGAGTGATGGACCGCGCGAAAACAAAGCGCTCCCGCGCCAGCACCAGGTCGCCTGAGGCCAGCGCGCGATGACCGATAGCCGCGGCGCGATTCGCGCGTGCACGGCGCGCCTCGATGAAGCCCGCCGCCGCTGCCAGATCTTCCCGGCCATCTGCCCGGTCGATATCGCCCTCCGCCCTTGCGCGAAGCGACTCGAACCATAGGCGCGCTCCGGGGTTGCGCGGGCTTGCCGGGTCACTCGCGATTCGGTCCAACAGCGCGTAGACATCGTCGAGCCGCGACCGGCTGCGGCCCAGTGCTGCGCGATGTTCGAGGACCGGACGGTCATCCGTGAGCGGTTCGCGATCTGCGAGGACGTTGCGGACGCTTCGAGCGGTCGCAATACGGCGTGACAACAGATCATCGAGACTCTCGAGGCCAACCTCGTCCCAACGCAACCCCGCTCGCTTCAGCCTGTCGTTCATCGTCGCTTCCCCAGGCATCGACAGGGCGGACTGAGAGCCGAGCAGAATCAGGTTTCCGGCTCCCCACCAGACTTCCCCTTCGGTGAACACACTGAAGAAGGTCGCAAGAACCAGTGCGATCGTGTCGGGCCCCACCTGTGCTGTCGGCAGCCACTGCACCACGACGCCGCCGGGTTTGAGTGCACCGGCGATTTTGTTGAAATACTCGGTCGAATACAGCCCGGTCGCGCCGACTGACCACGGGTGCAGCGTGTTGGCCGATATCACGTCGTAGTGTCGGCGCTTCCCAGCGAGAAAGACCCGGGCATCGCCGTGGTGGGTCTGCGGTTGAAATGCCAATCCCGCCGCAGCACCATTTTCGGGGGCAAAAAACGGTGACGAGCGAAGTACCGAGGTGGCGATCTCGACACACTCCACCCGATCGAGCCCGAAGCGAAGCGCGGTGCCGTAGGTGATCCCGGATCCGAAGCCGACCTCCAGGAACGCCTGCGGATCCGGATGGACCAACAGCGGAACCACTGCAAGCAAACGCTCGGTCCGCAGGGCATCGCCGCTCGAAGCCGCCTCCGGATCTCCGTCGACCCAGAGCGTCCGTTGCGTCCCGGCCGCTGTGACTACTGCGGTGGCCTGTCGGCCCTCATCAACGTAGAGCACCCACGGATGCTCAGCGGGCGCACGTGGCATCCACGCCAGCCCCATCGCAACCCCGAGGGCTGCGCTGCCAGCAGCCAGTCGCGCGAACCGGAGCGCTGAGGGGGAGAGCGTTGCAAGAAATCCCAACCCGACCAGCGCATTCAAGCCGGCCAATGCCGTCGCAGCGCCGAGCGAACCGAATGTCGGAAGCAACCAGAACGGAACCGCAAGAGCACCGACGATGCCACCGGCGGTGTTGGCGGCACTCACCGCGCCGAACGATCGCCCAATCGCGCGGTCACGGACCGACAGCCGGACGAGTAACGGAAATGCCGCTCCCATCAAGAGTGAACTCGGCAATACACACAGCGCAACGAAGGCGAGCGGTTGCAAAGCCACTCCCAACGCAGACACCCCCGGGTCGGGCCGCAACCAACCGATGCCGAGCACGACTACGACCGCTGCACCGACCTCCAGCCATCCCAAATCACGTGCCGGATGTTCGACGCGCTGCGCGCGTGGCGCCATCAGCAAATTACCGAGCGCCAAGCCGATCAGAAACAGCCCCAGGATCGCGCCCCATGCGAACAGCGATGAACCCAGCCGCGAGATCGCCAGCCGTGTCGCCAACACTTCGGTGCCGAGCGTCGCCATTCCGACGATTGCGGCGGCGAACAGTACACCGCGATGGACGCGCTGGTGATCGGAAACAGGGACTTCTGCAAGGAGGAGGCGTTGTCCACGGCGCCAGCCAATCGAAATCGCGATCGCGGCGATCACCAAAGCCGTGCAACCCGCGCCGATCACGCTGC
>JAJDAM010000153.1 GCA_029261905.1 Deltaproteobacteria bacterium | reverse complement strand
TCGGCCCCCCGACACCCCCGAAATCCTCTCCGACGAGGGGCTTCACGAGGAATGTGAGCCAGTCCGGGTCGGCCGCACAGTCGGCATCGGTGAAGGCCACGATCTCCCCGCTGGCCGCGCGTACGCCCGAGTTTCGCGCCTCGGACAGGCCGCGGTTTTCATGGGAGACCCACTTGAATTCAGGGAACTCTTCAGCAATCGCGCGGGTGCCATCGGTGGAGCCGTCGTCGACGACGATGACTTCGTAGTTCGAGTAGCGGAGTACGCGAAGCGACTCGAGACACGCGCGCAACGTGTTCGCCGCATTGTAGGCACACACCACCACTGAAACGCGCGGGATGGGATCTGGAACCGGAGGAAACGGCGCATGGAAGACTTCTCGCAGCGCCGCGTATGCAGGTTTCGGATCACGATCGTGCCCGACCACCCCGAAGCTCCAGGCCTCGATGTCGTGTCCGCCGGTGTGCCACTCGTCGGTGAACGCGAACGCGACGGCACCCGCCAGGCCCAGTTCCATCGCTGCCGTCGCGGTACGCGCCACGATGCGAGCCTGGGCCTCTTCGCCTTCGCGCAACGAGTCGACGCCGAACTCGGAGAGCACGAGGGGCTTGAAGTCGGCAAGATTCTGGAGCCGAGCCAGGTAGCTGCGCAGCGTCGCATCATCGTGCAAGTAGACGTTGAACGAGGCGAAGTCGAGGAAATCGAGCTCGAGGTATTCCGTGCTCGGGTAGCTCACATAGGAAACGAGCGTTTCGGGCGCTTGCTGACGCACTTCGTCGGCCAACTCCTCGAGGAACTCGCTCACGCGTGCCGGACCGTACCAGCGCACCACTTGCGGAGAGATTTCGTTTCCGATCAACAGCCCCAGCGTGTTCGTCGCATCGCGGAGACCCCTTGCCGCTCGGCGCAACGACGCGCGAATATCGGCACGGCTGCTCGGCCCGTCGAGAAAACGAACGTGCTGCTCCCATGGCAAACCCACCAGCAATCGGAGCCCGGCGGCCTGCGTCTGCTCGACGAACCACGGGGGAGGCGGGTAGTAGACCCGCAGGCAATTGGCACCGAGCTCGCGCACGAGACCGATGTCGCGTTCGACCACTGCGCGTTCGGGCAGGAACTCGCCCGCCTCGTTCGCGCGAAAGGGGCCGTACGAGACGCCCCGCAGCCAGAACCTGCGGTTCGCCTCGCAAAAGAACATGCCGTCAGTCCGAATCCGCTCCATGGGTTGCCGTGGACCGCAAAGCGGGCTCACTCACCTCCCTGGCCGAGGAGGACTTCGATCGATTCCCGCCCGGGCGCATCGCCCACAAACTCGTAACCGCGCTGCGCCTGCTCCAGATGTCGCCGCGCCGCCTCGGTGTCGCCGCGTGATCGCAAGAGCCGACCGAGTTCTTCGTGGGTCCGGGCGACACCCTCCGGATCGTCGAGCGCGCGGAACTCCTCGAGTGCCCGAAGCAGATGCGTCTCGCTCGCATCGGACGCGCCGAAGCGGCGCTGCGCTCGCCCGAGATTCAGGTTCGCTGCGGCCTGGACGCGCCGCTCGTTCTTGGCACTCGCCGCGGACTCGAGCAGCGCCAGTGCTCGATCCCGGTCGGCAGCGTTGTCGCGCTCGAGCAGGTAGACCGCGAGATCGATTTCGAACACGGCGTGCGGCGCGCCCTGCCCCGCCGCGAGCGCGAGCGCCTGCTCGGACTCGTCGATCGCACGGTCGGTTTCACCGCGAGCACTCGAGCAGCGGGCCAGCCCAGCGAGGTCTCGGGCTTGCGCGCCAGATCTTCCGCCGACACGGTCGAGAGCCAGTGCCCGCTCGAAACCGGTCGTCGCTGCGGCGACGTCTCCTGCGCGTCGCGACGCCTCGGCCTGATTACGAAGCGCGGCCGCCTCGGATGCCGCGTCGTCGAGCGCGCCGAAGATTTCCGCAGCCTGACCAAAGGAGCGTGCTGACGCTTCGAAGTGACGGCTTGCGAACCGCGAACTCCCCGCATCGACCGCGGCCTGGGCCTGGCCGCGTAGCGGGCTCGGCTCGGGAGCCGGCGGCGTCGACGCGCAACCCGAGAGCAACGCGAGAACGAAACCGAAAAACAACACGAAATGGGTCGTCGTGCGCATCACGGGGTTGCGGCTCTGGGCGTCGAGAGCAGCGGAACCTCGATCGCTTCTGGGGTAGATGGCGGGGGAAGCGCGAATGCGCCTTGCAGCAGCCAGTGCCGCTTGAGTCCCTGCAGCAGGTCGTCGGTCTCGACGATCAGGCTCGACAGCTCGTCGAGGATGTGGTCATTCGAGTCGACTTGACCCCGCAGACCTGCCGTGATGCCGGCCACGTTGGTCAGTGTTTCGTTCAGCGACTCGAGGTCGCGGTTCAACACGGTCACCGTCTCGTTCAGTCCGTCGCGAAGCTCCGGCGTCAGCAGCCACTCCCCGAGCGATCCGTTGGGATTGCTCAACTGGCGGGTGATCGTATCCAGGTTGGCGAGAATCGGGCGTGTATCCTCGACGGCAAGCCGAGCGTCGTCCGCCAAGCCGGCCACGTTGCCCGTCGCCGACTCCGTGTTTGCGAGCACCTTCTCCACCTGCTCGATGATCACGGGAAGCCTCTCCTCCAACACGACCAGCAACGTCTGCGCGCGCTCGGCGAGCGTTGCCTCTTCGAGGGGCTCGAGAAACACCCCTTTGGGGGAATCTTCGAGGAGCACCTTTTCGCCCTTCACCAGGATTTCGTGGACCCGCCCCTCCTTCTCGTAGACGGTTGCTTGCCCTGCGACGCCTTTGGTGAGCTCGAGCACTCGTCCCCCGAGCAGGTCCCCCCCGGCGATGCGAGCCTTGGAGTCGGTCCAGATGTATCCGTAGTAGGGCCGACGCACTTCCAAGCCCACATAAACCGCGTAATAGGAGTCGGGTGGCTGGGCCTCGATGACCGTGATCTCGCCCACTTGAAATCCCATCAACAAGATGGGATCCCCCACACTCAAACCATCCGCTGTCGCGACGAACGTGAAGTAGGGGGTCGTGGGCACGAACCACCCGCGCCGCT
>JAJDAM010000152.1 GCA_029261905.1 Deltaproteobacteria bacterium | reverse complement strand
GGCGCCCAGTCCGCTGGGTCCGACACCGCCAAACGGCATCTTCGAGTTACCGATGTGCATGATGGTTCCGTTGATGCACGCACCGCCCGAACTGGTTTCGGCCAGCACACGCTCTTCGGCAGCCGCATCGGTGCTGAACAGGTACAACGCCAGCGGCTTCTCGCCCCGGTTGACGAACGCGATCGCCTCGTCGAGATCTTTGATCCGCAGTACCGGCAGCACCGGCCCGAAGATCTCGGCCTCCATGATCGGCGAATCGGGCGACACGTTGCGCAGTACGGTCGGCTCGATGTAGCAATCTTCGGCGCGGGTATCGCCACCGAATGCCACTTCCTGGCCGGCCATCAATTTCGACACGCGCTCGTGGTGGCGTCCGTTGACGATCCGTGTGTAGTCGGCGTTGTCCTTGGTGTTTCCGCCGTAGAACTGCTCGACGCTCTTTTTCAATTCGCTGATCAGCTCTTCCTCGATCGATTCATCGGCCAGCACGTAGTCGGGCGCGATGCAGGTCTGCCCGGCGTTCATGAATTTGCCCCAGGCGATCCGCCGCGCGGTGACCGGGATATCGGCTGTGCGATCGACGATGCACGGGCTCTTGCCACCGAGTTCGAGAGTGACCGGCGTGAGGTACTTCGCCGCGGCCGCCATCACGATCTTCGCGACGCTGCCATTGCCGGTGTACATGATGTGGTCGAAGCGTTGTTCGAGCAGTGCGGAAGTCTCGGGGACACCGCCTTCGACCAGCGCGATCGCGTCGTTGTCGAGGTACTTCGGAAGCAATTCGGCGAGCACCTTCGAGGTGTGAGCCGTGACTTCACTCGGCTTCAATACCGCCGCGTTACCGGCGGCAATCGCGCCGACCAGCGGTGACAGCAGCAACCCGACCGGGTAGTTCCACGGCGCGATGATCAGCACCACGCCCAGCGGGTCGCGCACCACGAACGACTTGCCCATCAGCGGGATCACACCGGCGCTCTCGGGCTTGGTCCATTTTTTCAGGTTCTTCAGCGCAAGCTTGGCTTCCTGCGTGATCTGGCCGACGTCCGCCGCGCGAGCCTCGAGTTCGGGTTTGCCCATGTCGGCCTGCAGCGCCGCGACCAGTGCGTCGCCGTTCTCTTTCGCGAAGCGAATCAGCGCTTCGAGTTGCGCGCGCCGCCAGGCGAGAGGCTTGGTCTTGCCCGAATCAAAGGTCTTTCGCAGGCGCGCTACGAGCGGCGCGATCTCGTCGATCGGGGAAGCGGGAACCGGTGCCAGTTCGATGGCGCTTGCACTCATGGTGGACTCCTTGGATGCGATTCTTGTACGCAGGGCTTGTGTCAGGCCTGCTACAGGGGACGGACGCAGGTGGCTCGGGCGTGGCGCGCCTGTCGCGCGGCCGCTCGAAATCAGGTGACTGCAGAATAGCGCGAAAAGTGAACGAGATGTCCCGGCACCCGGCGGCCCGATGGAGCTGATGTGCAACGGGCAAGCAGCCGCCGAAGTAGCCGACCTAGGGCGAAAATCGTGCCGCGGTCGCCCACCCCGCCCATCCATCAAGTATGCCTCGCCGGCTACCGAACCCAATAGGAAGGCGACTATTGAATGCACCCCTACATCACCAGCCTCATTGTGGGCGCGGTTATTTCTTCGCTGCTCGCGGGAGCGCTACTCGTTCATCAGCGATCGACGTGGCGAGAAAGCTCAGTGTCGGGGCTGATTCTGGTGTGTGGAGTCTTCTGGTCCGTGTGCCAGATCATGTGGAACACGACCAGCGACCCGGCGCTCGCCATCTACTACATGCGGCTTTCGAGCCTGGGTTGGGTGATGGTCGCTCCACTCGCGCTGCAACTCGGCGTGAGTGCGCTCGACATCCCACACTCGCGGATCTGGCGCGCGCTGCCGTGGGCGTATGCAGTATCGGCAGCGATTGTCGTGATCGACTGGACCACACCGTGGTGTCATGCGTACGCCATCCCCACCAGTTGGGGATTCACCTATGTATTTGGGACCGGCTTCTATTTCCAGGTCATTTGGCTCACATCCCTGACACTGCCTGCCATCTGGATGGGTTTGCGCGGATTCCGCGATTCGTCACCCGCAGAGCGAAGCCAGAGTGCTGTCATCGGCGTCGCGCTGCTCGTCCCCCTGACGCTGGGGTTGCTGACCGATGGCCTGTTTCCGATGACCGGAGTCGAGTTTCCCCCGTTGGGATCGATCTCGATCGGATTCCTCGGCCTGGCGTCTGCCTACACACGCCACCGCTTCGGCTACTCGGTGCTGGTACCGACGATGTTTGCGGAAGAGATTCTCCACACACTCCCGGGCGGCGTCGCGTTGATCCGGATGGACGGTCGAATTCGCAGCTCGAACGAGAGCCTGGTGAAATTGCTGGGCATCGAATCGAGCGCGCTCTTCAACCGGAGCGTTGACGAAATCCTGTCGGCACCGCTGGAAACCCTGATCGCCGAGGGTCGCAATCTCGAGTGCGAGGCGACCAACCACGCAGGCGAGAGGATCCCGGTCGCATTGAACGCCAGCCTGCTGCGCGACAAGATCGGTACGCCGATCGGCGTCGTACTGGTGATGCACGACCAACGCGAAGTCAAGAGCCTGCGCAACCGCCTGCTGCTTTCGGGTCGACTGGCCGCGGTCGGCGAACTGGCGGCCGGTGTCGCACACGAAATCAACAACCCACTGGCCTACGTCCGATCGAATCTCAGCCTCCTCACCCGTCACTGGAGCGAGTTGCGCAATTCGAGGGAGGCCGACACGGGGAACACCCGCGTCGATCGAGATCCCGCAAAGATCGCGGAACTGCTCGATGAGGGGGACGATCTGCTGAGTGAATCACTCGAGGGTGTCGACCGCGCATCTGCCATCGTGCAGGACATCAAAGGGTTCGC
>JAJDAM010000151.1 GCA_029261905.1 Deltaproteobacteria bacterium | reverse complement strand
TCGCGACGTTTCTTGCCGACTCGCTCGCTGAAGATCGCGGTCGCCTCATGTACACCGGCGTCGACTCGAGCTCGACCCTGCTCACTCGTGCTCGAGAGCGGCCGTTGCCGATCGCACGCTGTGATCTGATCGAAGAAGACCTGATCGAAACGCTCCTCGAGTCGCGCGGCGAACTCTCGGGAAATGTGCACGATCGCCTCGATTCATCGGTGCTCGACGACGGGGAGCCGCCCTACTCGCTGATCGGATTGTTCGGCGTGCTCCACCACGTACCGAGCGCTGCGCTGCGTCGTGCCCTGCTGGTTGGGTTGGGCAGACGGCTCGCGCCCCGGGGTGTGCTCGCACTCACGTGTTGGCAGTTCGGCGCCTTCAGCCGCTTCCGTGAAAAGATCGTCGGGTGGGACGACTACAACCACACCGCCTCGGAACCGATCGATACCCGCGAGCTCGAGCCGGGAGACCACCTGCTGCCGTGGAGCCATGACGCCGAAGTGCGACGCTACTGTCATTTTACAGACGAGCTCGAAATACAGCAGCTGCTCGAGGCGAATTTTGAAATCGTCGACTCCTACACGAGCGATGGTCGGGAAGGAAACCTCAACCGCTACTTCATTTGTCGCTACAGCAGCACGCAAATCGCACCGAAGGAGGGCGGAGAAACCGACTGATCCGTGGAACCCCGCCAAGGAGTCGACGTGCACCGCTCGGGCAGTTTCCTTCCTCCGTATCTCTCCACCCGAACGATGACGTTCTATCTGTCCGCGCTGCTATTGATCACAGCGGCGTCGTTCAGTGTGTCGGCGGGCTTCGAGATTTCCGAGGTACGGTTGCTCGTCGGCTTGATGAGCGATGCCTCGGTCAACCCGGTCGATCGGTACGTACACAGTCTGATCAGGGATTCGCTGTCGACCGCGCGTGGTTGCCTCTTCGCCGTGACGGCAGTGGTCTTCAGCCTGTGGTTGTACCGATCGCGGATCAACGGTCGCGCGTTCGGAGCCCGCCGCTTCGAGTACCCGCGAAAGTGGGCGTTGCTCGGTTTCGTGGTCCCGGTGTTGAACCTGATCCGCCCCCTTCAGGTCGTATCGGAGGTGTGGCGCGTCAGCGATCCAACGGCGATCGATAACCCGTTCGACTGGAAGATCGTGCCGGTCCCGCGAACCCTGGCGGTCTGGTGGTGGATGATGCTGGGTTGCGGTTGCGTGGCCCTGATCGGACTGGCGCTCACCACGACCAGCGGCTTGACGCTCGGCCAACTGACCGTTGCACGCGGAATCAGTATTGTCGGATACCTGGGCGCGACGGTCTCGACCGTGCTCGGCTACCTCATCGTGACCCACATCTCGAGCGCACAAGATCGTAAGTGGGAGCTCTTGTCGGGGGAACCGATTCGAGCCGAAACCGCTTTCCAAGGCGACGGGATCGGCGATCCGGCCATCGCAGCGTTGCTCTAGTCGATACTGAGCGCTCGCTATCGCGCGGCGACAGCCGGAGAACCGCCGGATTGCGGCGGAGGCCGCAATCGCGAAAGAACGGCCGACGAAACCAGCGCGAGCCCGACCAGCGGGAGTAACCCTTGCTGGTAGCCACCGAGGCCCTCGACCAACAAACTCAGCAGGTAGGGCCCCAGACCGCTGGCCATCTGGGTCAGCAGTTGGAGCATTCCGAACGCCTTCCCAAACGATCGCATCCCGAACATCTCGCCGGCGATCAGCGACTGGAGCATGAAGATGTTGCCGATCGTCGCGCCGAAAAGCAGCGATGCGACGAACATGACCCACGGCTGCCTCGACCCGGCAAACAACGAGAGCGCGACCGCCTGAGCCAGTATCAACACAGAGCCCAATCGACGCTTGTTCCAGCGATCAGCGAAGCGCCCGACCACCAACCGCGCAACGATGCTCCCCGTCGCCGTGGCGCTCACAGCCAGTGCCGCTGTCGACGGATCCATGAATTCGCGGAGCATCGCGAGCTGGTGCATCGCAGTCGCGACTTGACACAACAAGATCCCGGAAAACGCCAGCACCGCGATCCAAAATGCTCGGGTGACGAGCAATTCGCTCGTCGTCCACAGCCGTTGCTGCTGATCGAACAACTCTCGAGGGACCGGGGTCGGCTCGGATAGACCGTCAGTCGGTTGGCCGACCGAATCGGGACTCGACCGGATCAGAAACAGCGTCGCAATCACCGTCGTCGCGATCACCAGCGCTGCGAGCCAGAGCGTCGCGACGCCGACCCCTTGCTCGATGATCACTGCGGTGGTCATCGGTACCAACACGATTCCACCCAACGAGACCCCGGTCTGCGACACACTCATCGCCAGTGCTCGGCGAGCGACGAACCAGCGCGTGATCAGCGCGCCGTTCGGGACTGCCCCGGCCATCGAGTATCCGACGGCGAGCAACACATACGCGACGTTCAGCTGCCAAAGTGCATCGAGCTTTCCGATCCAAACCAGCGCGCCGCCCATCAGCAGGGCTCCGGGAATGAAGAACACACGCGGGCCGTAGCGGTCGACACCGCGGCCGACGAATGCCCCGGACACACCGGATGTGATGAAGAACAGGCTCGTAGCCAGCGCGACATCGGTGGCAGGCCAGCCATGCTCTCGACACAGCGCGTCGAACAGCACCGCCAGGCAGTAGAAACCCACTCCGACGACCACGAACGCGAGCAGCGAGGCGCCCGCGGTGACGACCCAGCCGAAATACAGGCTCGGGAAGGCGCGGAGAAGCGCGGGGGGTCGCGGCGCAGCCAATCCGTTGTCTCCCTCCGCAGAATCGCGGGCGGCAGCGTAGCGCTGGTTGACGCAGCCGAGCGATCTGCTGTAATGACTGGTTCGAACACGAGGAAAGAAATTGTCGCTCACACCCACCCAAGCGTATTTCTATTTTGGCGCCGCCTGGTTTAGCAGCCGGGCTCGGGGGGACGTGCGCGCATAACCATTGCCTGCATTCCAAGTTTTCCTGAGCCCCGAGAGAAATCTCGGGGCTCTTTCTTTTGGTTCGATCGAATGGATCGGAAAGGAACCACGATGCTCCAAGAAACCGCCGAGTCCACTGCGTGCAACCCGCTTCCAGCCGCCGGTAACCATCGGCAGCCGCCGCTACTCACACCGAACGAACTCGAGTCGGTCCTTCCCGTCAGCGCTCGCGCGCGGGAGACCGTGACCCACGCGCGAACTTCGATCGGCCGTGTGCTTCGCGGCGCCGACCCGAACCGGCTCGTGGTCGTCGTCGGGCCCTGCTCGATTCACGACCCCGAAACTGCACTCGAATACGCACATCGGCTGCAACCGATCGCCGATTCTCACGCAGATTCGCTGATCGTCGTGATGCGTAGCTACCTGGAAAAACCGCGCACCCGGCTCGGATGGAAGGGCTTTCTCAATGACCCCGACCTCGACGGGCGCTGCGACCTGGCCGCCGGTGTGGAGCGATCGCGCGCGCTGCTGCTCGAGATCAACGAGATCGGTCTTCCCTGCGGAAGCGAGTTGCTCGACCCGATGACACACCATTTCGTCGGCGATCTGTTGGGATGGGCTTCGATTGGCGCCCGCACCTCGGCGAGCCCCACCCACCGCGAAATGGCCAGCGGCTTACCGATGCCGGTCGGCTTCAAGAACGGCATGGACGGAGACATCGATGTCGCGATCAACGGCGCCGCAGTCGCTGCGAGCCCACATACCTTTGCCGGCATCTCGCGCGATGGATGCCCGGCCCAGATCCGAACGCGTGGGAACGGCGAGGGGCACGTCGTTTTGCGCGGTGGATCGAACGGTCCCAATTTCGCGAAAGAGTCCGTCACCGAAGCCGCCGAGGCGCTCGGCGCGCCGCAACCC
>JAJDAM010000150.1 GCA_029261905.1 Deltaproteobacteria bacterium | reverse complement strand
TCTCGGCGATCACCGACACGCTCGTACTTCCGTACACCGCATTCGCCGATCCAAAGGAGCCTCCGGCGGGTTGGGTGGTTGGCTGCAAGTGGGTCGATGGATGACCGACGATTGGCGAGAAGGAGGCTGCCATTGCGGTGCCGTTCGATTTCGGGTTCGTTCGGCGAGCAACACCGTCGTGTCGTGCAACTGCTCGATGTGCACAAAGCGGGCGGATCTTCAGCTGATCGTCAGCAGCGGTGATTTCGAGGTCTTGCACGGAGAATCGGACTTCGCCGTCTATCAGTTCAACACCGGCGTGGCGCGTCACACGTTTTGTCGCGTATGCGGGATCCACCCTTTCAATACGCCGCGATCGAATCCGGACGGCGTGGCCGTCAATGTGCGATGCCTCGACCACGCGCCCGAAGGCGGCTGGACGGTCGAAACGTTCGACGGCAAAAACTGGGAACAGAGCATCGAACGACTTCACGCCTCACAGGCGATCGGGGATTCCGCTTGAGCACGACGATGCAGCTTCTGATCGTCGGCGCCGGGGGATTCGTGGGCTCCGTGCTCCGGTTCGCGATCGGCGGCGCGATCCAGCGTGTGGTTCCGATGGCCGGTTTTCCGATGGGAATCCTGGTCGTGAATCTGCTGGGTTGCGCGGCGATCGGCCTCGCGAGCGGCCTCGCCGAGTCGCGAGAATTCATGTCGGGCGAGCTGCGGCTGTTCATCGTGGTCGGGCTGCTCGGTGGCTTCACCACCTATTCGACATTCGCAAACGATGGCGTCGCGATGCTCCGTGACGAAGCATTCGGTGAGGCGATCTTGACGGTGGCGCTTCATGTCATCCTCGGCTTCGCCGCGGTTTGGTGGGGACACAGCCTGACGAATCCCACCTGAGGAACGACTCGTGGCGATCCAAACAATCCACTCAGGAGATATCGATGTCGACGATCGAAACGCTCGCGACCGGCTACGGCCTGATCGAAGGGCCGCGGATCGACCCGCAGGACCGGCTCTACTACAGCGATGTTCATCGCGGCGGCGTGTATCGACGATCGCCCGACGGAAACATCGAAACGATCGTTCCGAAGCGCCGCGGAGTAGGCGGGATCGCGCTGCATGTCGACGGCGGCATCGTGATCTCCGGCCGAAACATCTGCCACGTGCGCGACGGCGAAACCCGCATCGTGTTCGATCTCGAAGACGTTCCGGGATTCAACGACTTGTTCACGGATGCACAGGCGCGCGTGTACTGTGGGTCGATGCGCAGCAACCCTTTCGGCGATCTCGAAGGTCCGCGCACGTCGGGTGAGTTGTACCGAATCGAGTCCGACGGCCAGAGCATCGAATTGTATGGTGACGTCAGTCTGACGAACGGGATTGGATTCTCTCCGGACGGTTCGATCCTCTATCACAGTGATACCGCCCGCAACGAAGTGATCGCCCATGATCTCGACGCGGAAGGACGCTGTGTCAATCGACGCACGTTCGCGAAGGCACCACGCGGATTCCCCGACGGGCTGGCGGTCGACGAGGCCGGTGGTGTCTGGATCGCGGCCTACGGTGGCAGTTGCGCGACGCGATTCGCGCCCGATGGCCAGGTGGACCGGCACGTCGACGTGCCGGCCAAGGCCGTGACGAGTCTGGCGTTCGGCGGAGCCGATCGGCGCGACCTCTACATCGTAAGCGCCGACAACACCGACGACGCGTCGCTCGCGGGTAGTATCTTCCGTACGCGAGTCGATATTCCGGGGTTGCCCGTGACTCCTGCGCGAGTATGAGTTCAGAACAGCCGGCGAATAACGGCCGTCCCCTCCAATTCGACGATCTCGTGGTCGGATACGGCGCGATGGTGGGTCGCTGTGTCGTGCCCTGCGCGGAGGCGATCGAGTTCGCGCGGAAGTGGGAGCCCCAACCGCATCACATCGACCCGGATGCGGCAGCCGGCTCGATCTACGCTGGAATCACGCTGTGTTCGCTCCAGTTGTTCGCGATCTGCACGCGCCTGTTCTTCGATTGGGAGCAACAGCCGGCGGTACTCGCGATGCTCGGCAAGGATGAAATCCGACTCCCCAACCCGGCCCGACCGGACGAGATGATCGAGTACCGCACCGAGTGCATCGACCGGCGCGAGTCGAAATCGAAGCCCGATCGGGGTGTCGTCACACTGCTCGATACGTTGAGTGACCCGAGAGGGGCGGCGGTCCTGACCCAGAAGGTCACGTTGCTGGTCCCGCGTCTGGCAGGCTGATCCGATGTGCGCGCTGTGTCATGAGTAGCGATCTCGTGGGCGCGCGCGTCGCGCTGGCCGATGGCGACGCGCTGCTGTTCGAGGAGTTTCTGGCTCCCGGTGAGGCAGACACCTGTTTCGAGCGCCTTCTGTCGGATGTCGACTGGGAACAACACCTCATTCGGATCTTCGGCCGACGCATCCCAACTCCGCGATTGTCGGCCTGGTATGGCGACCCGGGCGCTCGATACTGTTATTCGGGTCTGGTTCTCGAACCCATCCCGTGGCTTCCGGTGATTCGCGAGCTGAAGGAACGAATCGAATCGCGAAGCGAGCCTTTCGGCGTCGGCGATCCGAATCGCTCGGCCGACGCTCATTGCACCTACAACAGTGCCCTGCTGAATCTGTATCGGAACGGTTCGGACAGCATGGGATGGCACAGCGACGATGAGCCGGAGCTGGGCGATCGACCGGTGATCGCGTCGCTGAGTCTCGGAGCGGAGCGACGATTTCGGTTGAAACACAGATCGCGAGCGGATGTCGATCCGGTCGCCCTGACGCTTTCACACGGGTCGCTGTTGATCATGTACGGCGATACCCAGAAGAACTGGAAGCACGCGCTTCCGAAGTCATCCCGTGTCGAAAAGCCGAGGATCAATCTGACGTTTCGGCTCGTTCGCTGACACGGATGAAGCGTTCGCCGTTGCGCATCGCCCGTCGTCGTCGCGGCCACGCCATTGAGATACCGTTGTGTTCATGGGGACAGTAGGCGTCGCCGCGCGCCGGGGGCCGATCGTGTTGGGGGCGATTGCGCTCGTCGCCATGGTCGCCGCGATGATCCAACTCGCCGGCCGTCCGCTTTCGACGGACGACTTCTGGTGGCACCTGAAGATGGGCGAGATCTATGCCAGCCAAGGGTTCGATCTCGAGGCGGACCCCATCAGCTTTACCGCGGAAGGTCCGCCGGACCCCCACCAATGGCTGTTCGGAGTCTCGCTCCACGGTGCTCGCCAGCTGGTTGGATTGCAGGGGTTGCGTGTCATTCACGCGGTGCTCGTCGTGGGGATTCTGTGGTTGGCGTTCTCGAGCTTCAGGCGTGTGAGTGGCTCGACGCTGATCGCGTGCGCCGCAACCAGCATGTGGCTCGCAATCTCGTGGTGGCGGCTGTTTCAGTTTCGCCCCGATCTGTTGAGCATCGCGGCGACGCTCGGAATCTACCGATTGCTGTTCGAGGCCTGGTATGTCGATGGGAAGCTGTCGGCCGGCGCAAGAGGTGTCGGCTCGTGGGTTCCTCCCGCACCCACGTGGCCAAAGGTGTTTGCGGCCGTCGCAGTGCTGGTTGTCTGGGCCAACATGCACACGCTGTTCGCGATCGGACCGGCGCTGGTCGTCGCGGCACTGTTGGGGTGCGTGCTGATGGAAGCGTTGCGTTGGGTCGCACGGCCGGGCTCGGACGCGCCCGCGGCGCTGAAGCAAGCGAGCACGCCCGTCGCACAGAGATTGGCTGCAGCGCTGGGATTGGGATTGGTCGCCACGTTGTTCAACCCCCGTGGGATCGACCAGCACCTGACGTTCTTCACGTCGGCAGAGTCGTCGGCGCTTTGGCGCGTGCGAGACGAATGGAAGCACTTCGATCCGCTCGACTCGATCGGCTTCGGACCCGCGATGAGCCCCATTTCACTCGTCGCGACCGATGCCGTGATTGTCCTGTTCGCGATCGCCGCAGGCTTTGCGCTGTGGAGGTTTGCGCGCCGACGCGACGGCGAATCGATCCACCTGTTCGGCCCGGTCGGGTTTGGGCTGGGATTGGCGGGCATCGTCGCGATGGCGGTGGCGGTGCGCTTCCTGTGGATGGGCGTGTTTCCGCTGCTGTACCTGCTTCGATTCGTGCGGCTCTGGGGGGTAGCCGAAGCGAAAGCGTCTTCGAGCACCTGGACGAACTGGGCGTGGGGGATCCTGGCCGGACTGGTTGCCGTCGGTTTTTTCAGAGCACCGAACTACCAGGCGGCAGCAAGCAGTCTGCCTCGCGAAACGTCGGCCTATTTCTCGACCGCGTTCGATCGCGACAAGTACTACCCGATCGGAGTCGATTTTCTGCGCGAAACGGGCGTCAAGGGTCGGCTGTTCAACTCGTATTCGATGGGCGGATTCATCGCCTACTGGCTTTCGCCCGATCTGCTGACATTCATCGACGGCAGAATGAACTTCCCAGACGAAGCACTCCACGACTACAAGACCATTACGCTGCAGCGAGCGGGGACGAGCGAAACGTTTCTCGACGTGCTCGACCGAAGAGAGGTCGAGGTCTTCTTCGGAGTCGGTTTCCCAACGGGACCGAGAAACACCGAGGCCACGCTGTATACGACGGCAAGCCTCGAGCGAAGTCCGAATTGGCGGCTGATCTCACGCTCGATGAGGCATGCGATCTACCTGCGCGAACGATCGGATGATCCGAGATACCAACAGAACATGGATCGGGTCGAGGGCTACTATCGAGCCGAAGGTGTGCCGTTCGACCGGACCCGCGGTTTCGATGTCAGTCGGGTCATCGCGGAGCGGCCCGATTGGGCGGCCACGCACAATCTCTTGCCGAGTCATTTCGACTCGCTGCTCACCGCTACCCGCAGTGAAGAACCGGCGGTTCGGGCAGCCGCACTCGAAGCCCTCGGGCTCTCGTTCGCATTGAGCGGTGCCTACCCCGAACAGCTCGCGATCGACCGTGTCGCCGTGGCTCTGCGTCCGCGCGCCAAAGCACCGCTTCGACGAATGATCTACGCCTTGCTCCGACTCGACCAACCGGATCGGGCGGTCGAAATGGCCGAGCGTCTGCTCGAACTCGATCGCGACGATCCTCGATCTCGAACGTTTGCAAACGCCGCCAACGCCTACTTGGAGCGAAGCCGGCCAACGTGGCAACCGGGGCCACACCCCGGTGTCCCGCGAGACGCGTTGATCAATGTGCTTCCCTTACTCGTAGATTGAGGGCTTGTAGACTGAAGGGTTTTGAATTGAAAGAGGTCGTGTGATTCGATCGGGAGGTCATGAGAAATGCTGAGCCGGTCGGCGCTGCTGGCACTCGCGGTGGCGATTCTCGTTGCGCTCGGCGGCTACTATTCTCAGCGCGGAGGGCCGCAGCTGGTCGTCGTGGCACAGCGTGTACACGATATCGATCCGCGCGTGGCGACACCGCGGTTGGTTCTCGCGATCATATTCGGAAACGAGAGCGATCAACCGATCGAGATCACCACGATGCCCCGGCTTCGGGTGCGTTCGGTCAATACAGGTGGAGAACTGAGCGTCCGTCCGGATCTCCAATCCGGCGCCGCGGTTCACGTCCCGGCCGGCGGCAGTATCGAGCTGGTCTACGACCTCTGGCAACTCACCAATCTGTACCAACAGGGACTGTTCCAGGAGCTACGGGATTCGCCTGGCGACATGCGGTTCCAACTCGAGGTCGATACGGACGCGGGTACGGTTCGATCGGAGGAATGGTCGAATGTGACCTCGGGAAGCGACGTCGGCGAGTTGTTGAGCGAGATGCGTGGCGGCGTGGTGCTCTAGCCTCGACCGAACGCCAGCCGTCGAGGTCGCAGTTAGCCGCTCGCTACCCGCGCGACCTCGTCGCGTTCGAATTCCACGACGGCGCTGCCGTCGCTGAGCCGAACACCCGTACCGGATCGCGCGCGTCCGATCAGCGCAGCTTCGAAGCCCGCGTCCGCGAGTGCCTCGAGCGCGGCGTCGACGAGATTGGCCGGAAACGCCGCCAACAACGTTCCCGACGCGATCGCGCCCCAGGGGTTTGCGTCGAGTGCGCGGCAGACGACGACGCCGGGTTCGAACCAGCGGATCGCCCGTTCATCGATTTCGAGCGCGACATTCGACGCGCGTGAGAGTTCATAGAGCCCCGACGAGAGTCCGCCCTCGGTCGGGTCGTGCATCGCGGTCGCGCCGCATTGGACGGCGAGGAGTGCGGGGTCCACCACCGAAATCCCTGGATCGCGAAGCGCGGCCCGGGCGCGGGCCATCATATCGTCCGGGACGCTCCCGGTACGGCCGGCCTGCTCGGCAAGTACCACTGCCGCCTCGATTGGAGCCGGGCCAACCTGGATCACACCCTCTCCGGCGCGAACACCTCCGGTGGGTACGATGCGTCGATCTGGGCTGAATCCCATCATCTGACCAACGACGATCGGCTGTGAAACCGCGCCGGTGATTTCTGTGTGGCCGCCGACGAGCGTGGCGCCGGTCTCGTCGAGCGCAGCGCGAACCGACGCGAACAGTGCGCGTACCTCGGACTCGGTCGTGCCGATCGGAAGCAGGAAGACCGCCATGAACCAGCGCGGTCGGACGCCCATGACGGCGACGTCGTTGGCATTGATGGTGACCGCGAACGAGCCGAGTTCACTACCGACGAGCGTAATCGGGTCGGTGGCGGCGACCAGGGTGCCGGCCGGAACGTCGATCGCGCAGGCGTCTTCACCGATCGCCGGTCCGAGTCGAACGCTTGCGAAACTCGGCTCGCCGGGAGAACCGGTGTCGCCCGCGAACTCGCGCAGCAGTTCGCCGAGGAGTTTACTCGGAAGTTTTCCGGCGCGGAGTGCGTCGCTCACTCAGTGGAGGGTACTGAGGTCGTCCCATTGTGTCTGCCATTGCTGCTCGGCAGCGCGGGTGGCTTCGGTCGGTGATCCGCCGAGTGCGATGATCAGCCCGCTCGATCGTGTTCCAGCGGCAGGGACCTGGACGACCGCAACCCAGGCGCCGGGTTTCTCGGTTCGCTTCGGTGTGTGGTAGAGGCGTCCGTTGACTTGTTGCATCCAGGCTACCGCCTGTTCTCGCGTCATCTCGGCTCCGCAAGTGATCAGCTGATTTCCAGGTTCCGTTGCAGCGTGGTCGAGCCTGTTGGCAACGACGATTGTACGTTGGGCCGGCCGAAGTTCGGAGAAATTGCGCAAGTAGACCGCATCTGTGGGCTCACGCGCACGCAGCTGCCGCGCACGGGGCGCCGTATCCCAGCGCGACGACTATTCGATCGCGATTCGACCGCGCGCTGGATCGGCGAGCGACCCAAGATTCCGCACTTCAGGCGTCGCCGTTCATTGGGCCGGTGGAAGCGGGTCCTTCTCTGAATCGAGTTCGCCGACGAACAACTCCCGAACTCTGTCGGTCAGTTGGTCGACCGGCTGCTCGGCGAACGATGCGTACGGGATCGCATCGAGTACTCGGATGCGAATCTCATGTCGTCCCTGGAAGACCAGTCCCTTCTTGGGAAGCGCCGACGCGGTTCCTTCGACGACGATCGGAAGCAGCGGCTTCTGAGTGTCCTTGGCGAGTTCGAACGCACCCGGCTTGAATGATCGCAGCCTGCCGTTCGAGGATCGCGTGCCTTCGGGGAACATCATGATCGAACTGCCCGAACTGAGCGTGTCGCGGCACGCACGCAACATCTTCATGATGCTGGCGCGATCACCGCGTCGCAGCTCGATGTACCGGTTCAAGCGCATGTTCCAGCCGACGCAGGGAATGTTGAAGTTCTCGATCTTCGACACCCACTTGAAATGCACGAACAGCCGGAACAAGACCAGGATGTCGAGCAGCGACTGGTGGTTGGCGACCATCACATAGGTCTGATTGGGGTCGATCTTGTCGCGTCCGATGACCGTGACGGGCCAGATGGGATTCAGCCACGTGTACATCGATGCCCAGAAACACGTCAACCGGTGGAGCGCGACCAGTCGCCGGTCGAACGCAACGGTCAATAGCCAGCACAGCAGCGCGACGGGAAACATCGCGATCGAAGAAACCGTCATGAAGAGCCAGAACAGGCCGGAGCCGACAACTCGGAGCATGATCCTAGTATTCCGTGTCCTGCGCAGCTGCGCACGCAGCCACGAAGGATCGGAACAGTGCGTCTGGGTTCCCGAGTTTTTCCGGATGCCACTGCACGCCGATGCAGAACCGAGACCCTTCGCGTTCGATGGCTTCGATCAGACCGTCCTGTGCGCGCGCGGTCACTCGCATCTTCCGTCCCGGTGTCGCGACGCCCTGGTGGTGAAGGCTGTTGACTTGGAGAGGGCCGGGTCCGAATGCAACAGCCAGCCGTGAATCGGGTTCGATTTCGATTTTGTGACTACCCGAATGAGGGTTCTGGTGGTTGCGGGCCCCGGGCAGATCGGTCGGAATGTCGTAGTGGAGGCTTCCACCAGCAGAAAGGGCCAGCAGCTGCATTCCGTAACAAATTGCCAGAATCGGCATCCCGGCTTCCATCGCTGCATCGAGCAGCGCGGAGTCGAACTCGAGTTGGGCTGCTGGCACCGGATCGAAGACGACTCCCGCTGGGTAGGGTCGGGGCGGAATCAGGTCGTCTCCACCCGGGAGCAGCAGACCATCGAATTGCCCGATCAGCGTCGAGATATTGGACTGGATGGGAAGATAGAACGGGGTTCCACCGGCACTTTCGATCGCCCGCGCATACGCGCTATCGATGTAGTGGTATTCGCGTTCGGTCTTCCAACGTCCGCGCGCGTCGAGGCAGAGCGGTATCCCGATGCGCGGCTCCATGAGTCGCAGTATACCCTTGGCCTGGCCATGATCCGCAGGGCTCGGCTGTGAACCGCATGGCTCGATGGGGACGAAATCAGTAGGACCAACGAAGCGCAGGACGTTCTGAGGGACTGGTCTGAGGGACAAGCCTGAGGGACGAGCTTCGAGCGGGAGGGCGCCGATGGCTAGGGTGCTGATTGCGGGTTGCGGCTACGTCGGGTCCGCATTGGGTGAACAACTCGTTGCCGATTCTCACGAGGTCTGGGGATTGCGGCGCAACCCCCGCACGCTGCCGCCGGGTATCCACCCGATCGAAGCCGATCTCGCAGGGCCTGACGGCTGCGAGGATATTCCGACCGATATCGACTGGATCTTCTACCTGGTCTCGCCCAGTGGGTCAGAGGATGCGCTGTATCGCCGCGCGTACATCGAAAATCTTCAGGCGTTGTTCGACGCGTTGGATCGACGAGGCCAGAGGCCCAAACGGCTGTTGTTTGCGTCGAGTACTGCCGTCTACGAACAGCACGATGGCGGCTGGGTCGACGAATCGTCGCCGACCCAGCCCGAACGCTTCGCCGGCAAGCGACTGCTCGAAGCCGAGCAGCTGGCGTTGAGTTCGCGGGTTCCGGCCGCCGTCGTTCGCTTCGGTGGCATCTATGGTCCCCGTCGGACCCGACTGATCGATCGCGTGCGCGAGGGAAGGGCGGTCTACCCAGCCGAACCGCAGTTCACGAATCGAATCCACCGAGACGATTGCGCCGGTGTACTGAAGCATCTGATCGAACTCGACGAACCGGAACCGATCTATCTCGGTGTGGATCGCGAACCCGCCGATCAGAAGACCGTCCTCAACTGGTTGGCCGGGGTTCTCGGATCGCCCGAGCCGCGCCTCGCGGGGCCGGGCGAGGCGCGGTCGGCTCGAGGAAACAAGCGTTGCCGAAATGACCGACTGATCGAATCTGGCTATACCTTTCTCTACCCGACGTTCCGGGAGGGCTACCGCGCAGTCCTCGAGGGCATGGACTAGGTGCTCGTATCACTCGAGACTTGATTGAACCGGGCATAGCCCGCCAGAAGAACCTCCAGGATCAACAGTTGCCCCGACCGCCCGATTGTGTGCCCCAGGTCGTCCGCATGCCCGGTGCGGTCTACTCGCCCACCGGCAACAGGGCCGTCGACCCGTCGCTCGATGTCTGCCCGCTCAACGTGGGAGACACCTGGATGGAGCCGTTTGCCGGCGCGCGGATGGAAGACCTGCACACGGCGTCACACCCCGGTCTGCACCGATACAGTCCGACCCAGGGAATACCGCAGCTCGTCGACGCAATCGTCGACAAGCTGCGCGACCGAAATGCACAGACCCGTGAGCGCGACGAAATATTGGTGTGCGCCGGTGCCACCGGCGCGCTGAGCTGCGCGGTTGGAGCGTTGACTTCGCCCGACGAAGAGGTGTTGATCCTGGCGCCGTTCTGGCCGTTGATCCGGGGGATCGTGCAGACGTTCCGCGCGACACCGGTGGAAGTCCCGTTCTATGACCGGGTCGACTCAGCAGAGGCGGCGGTTGCCGCGGTCCGCCGCCATCTGACCCGAAAGAGCGTGGCTCTCTACGTTTCGACGCCATCGAACCCGACCGGTCGGGTACTTCCGGAGAGTTGGCTTGTCGCGTTGGCAGAGCTGGCTCGCAGCGAGAACCTCTGGCTGCTTTCCGACGAGGTCTACGAAGACTACGTGTATGACGACACTGAGCACGTTTCGATGGCGCAGTTTGCACCCGAGCGGACCCTCAGCGTGTACTCGTTTTCGAAGGCCTACGGAATGGCTGGCAACCGAACGGGATATCTCGTCGGTCCCCGTGACCCGGTTGCCCAGGCTGGGAAAATCTCGACCCACACCTTCTATTGCGCCCCCACTGCTGGGCAGGTCGCAGCAAACAGGGCATTGGCCGATGGAGGCCCGTGGGTCGACCGAGCGCGCGAGTCGTATCGAGAAGTCGGAAGGAAAGCTGCAGAGGTCTTGGGATTGCCGGTGCCGCAGGGCTCGACGTTCCTGTTCTTCGATGCAAGCGCCGTACTCGATTCGCGCGGCATCGCGGGTTTCCTCGAAGACTGCCTGGCGGATGGTGTCGCGCTTGCACCCGGTGTCTCCTGTGGGGCGGACTACGGGAACTGGGCGAGGCTTTGCTACACGGCAGCGCCACCCGAGCGGGTCGCGGAAGCCATTGCGAAGGTCGCGAAGCGTT
>JAJDAM010000149.1 GCA_029261905.1 Deltaproteobacteria bacterium | reverse complement strand
TGTGGCCGTCGTTGATCGGCTATGCGCTGCTGGTGGCGGCGATCTTGTACGGCAACGATTTCGCGGCGGCATTTCCGGCCATCGGAGAAGTTTCGGTCACCGCGTGGGTGTGGATTCTGCTGCTCTATTCGTTGGTGGCATCCGTGCTTCCGGTCTGGCTGCTGTTGCAGCCCCGCGACTACTTGAACTCTCATCAGTTGATCACGGGGCTCGTCCTGCTGAGCCTGGGATTGATCGTGTTGCATCCGACCATCCAGGCACCGGCCATCAACGTCGCGCCAGAAGGCGCTCCACCGATGATCCCGTTTCTGTTCATCACGATCGCGTGCGGCGCGATTTCGGGATTCCACGGACTCGTGTCATCCGGCACGACGTCGAAGCAGGTTTCGTGCATGACCGACGCGCGGGCCATCGGTTATGGCGGCATGCTCGGCGAGGGTTCACTCGGGCTGCTCGCGGTGCTGGCTGCCACGGCCGGGTTCGCGACCGCCGGCGAGTGGTCGAGCCACTATTCCAGCTGGGGCGCGGCCTCGGGCCTCGGCGCGAAGCTCGATGCTTTCGTCAGCGGTGGTGGGAACTTCGTCGCGGCGCTCGGCATTCCCGTCGAGTCGGCCAGGACCTTCATTGCAGTGATGGTGATCGCGTTCGCCGCGACCTCGCTCGACACCGGTGCGCGGATCCAGCGGCTGATCATCTCCGAACTCGCGGAAGGCTACGGCTTTCGCCCGCTGCAGAACCGATACATCGCGGGCGTCACCGGCATCAGCGCTGCGTTGCTGCTGGCGGTCACGCAGGCGGGTGGCAAAGGCGGCTTGATTCTCTGGCCACTGTTCGGGACCACCAACCAGCTGGTGGCCTCGGTGACGCTGCTGATCGTGTCGGTCTGGCTGAAAAAACTCGGCCGCCCGATCGTGTATACGCTGGTGCCGATGATCTTCGTCGGTGTCGCCACCGTGTTCGCGATGCTGGGCGAACTGCAGGGCTACTTTGCACACTTCGCAGATCAATGGCTCCTCGCCGCAACCGGAACGCTGATTCTGGCACTCGACATCTGGGTGACGTTCGAAGGCCTGCGGATGCTCGTCAGTTCGACGCCGAGCGACCCCGCCATCGAGGCCTCTTCGTAGCCGCCGACCGGATGGGTGGGTCGTCCGCAACTATTTCAAGGGCCAGATTTCAAGGGCCGGATTTCAAGAGACAGATCTCAAGAAAGGGACGAACGATGGGAAGAATGGACGGAAAAGCCGCAGTCATCGTGGGTGGCTCGAGCGGATTTGGCGAAGGGATCGCGCGGCGCTTCCTGGCCGAGGGGGCGCAGGTGATGATCGCGGCGCGCGGCGCCGAGCGGCTCGAGAAGGTCGCGGCCGAACTCGGGGTCGACAGCCATATCTGTGACGCCTCGAACTTCGACGACCTGAAGGCGCTCGCCGCACACGCAGTCGAACGCCTCGGTCACCTCGACGTCGCGGTCAATTGTGCTGGATTCGAGGACAACTGCCCGATCGCGGCCCTCGAGCCGGAGCGCGTGGAAAAGATGGTCGCGGTGCAATTCACTGGCGCGCTGTATTTCATCCAGCACATGGCGAACGCGATGACCGCAGGCGGCTCGATCGTGACGATCTCGTCGCTGACGGCGACGTCGGTCGCGGAGGGCTACGCCCCCTATGCGGGCGCAAAGGCCGGCATCAACCACGCGTCGAGAATCGCTGCCTCCGAATACGGTGCGAAAGGCGTTCGCGTGAACGTCGTTTCGCCCACCACGGTGGAGACGCCGATGATCGCGCAACTGCTCGCAACGCCGGGCGTCCGGGAAGCCCTGATCGCCGAGACACCATTGGGCGCACTGCCGGAAGTAAAGGACGTCGTCAACGCAGTCCTCTACCTGGCCAGCGACGAGTCCGCGTTCGTCACCGGCGAGAACATCCACATCGATGGCGGCGGTGCACTGCGCCGCTTGCCCAGAAACGACGACATCATCGCGAGCATTCAACGCGCGATGGCCGAAAAATAGAATCCCCGAAAGGTCGACATGAGTGATGAACAACGCGAACGGCGTGGCGTCCAGAACCCGAACGTGATCGACCTCATCAGCCTCGATGCCGAGGCGAACCAGGTCGTGCTGCTGATGCTCGAAGAGCGTCCGTGGGGAACCGTACCGGACCAACTCGAGCAGCTCGACGAGAAATACAACAGCTACGTCAGCTACGTGCTCGATGGACACCTCGTGCGGCAATACCCGCAATACGCCGACAAAGCGGTGCGCATCCAACTCGACTGCGCGAGCCCGCCGGGCGCGCAGGAACAGGTTCGATTCAACGCGATGCGGAACTTCGCTCTACAGGAACGCCTGGCGTTTGCGGTGAACGTGATCGTGCCGGCGGCAACGCAGTAGATTCGACGCTCGGTAGACGTCGCTACGAACGCTTCGATCCGCGCGCTTCGCGCGACTCTCGCGACTCTCGCGACTCTCGCGATTTCGACCGAGCGAGATAGAGGGTGTGCTTGCGCCCACCGCGACCCGCGCGGCGCCGCTCGAACACGAAGCCTGCCTGCGCCAGCCTGCGTTCGAATGCGGCATCCGGCTGTTCGCACCAGCGCGCGAAGACACCGCCCGCGCGCAGCGATCGGCGCACCGCCCGCAGCGCGTCGGCACCGTAGTGCGGGTCATTCGAGCCGGGTCTCGGCAGGCGAACGCCCTCGTAGAGATCGAGCGCGACGGCGTCGAAACAGCAATCGCTGGCGCGAATCCGATCTGCGACATCCCCGATCGCGACCTCGACTCGGGGGTCGGCGAGCGCGGCGCCGGTGAGCGCCGCCATCGGACCTTCACACCATCGAACCACGGCGGGTTCGATCTCGGCGACGACCACCTGGGCGTCACTCGGCAGCGCGTCGAGCGCCGCGCGCAACGTGAAGCCCATCCCCAGCCCACCGATCAACAGCCGAGGTGCTTTCGAACCGGCCATCGATTCGGCAGCGGCGCGGCCGAGCTCTTCTTCCGAGCGACTGGCGGCTGCCGTCATCAACACGCGTCCGTCGAGCGCAATCAGGAAATCGTCTTCACCGCGACGGCGCAGCTCGAGGCAGCCGTCTGGCCCCTCTACGCGATCGACCAGCTCCCACGGTCGGGTCACGGCGTGTGTCCGGATCGGGCCATCACGGGAAACTAGACCACATGGAGTGACCCGCTCCCTCGCATGGTTCTACCGCCTCGGTCAGCCACCACCGACGAGAACTGTCGCAGCTCAGCGATGAAAAGCGGGCAGCCAACGCCCAACGTGCGATCGGTACTCTGCGTACTGCTCGCCGAACTCGCGCTCGAGGTGAGGCTCCTCGTACAGGACGATGAACAGATGAAAGCAGGTTGCCACGATCGCAGCATAGGCGACGAGCCCCGTGACTTGAAACAGCACCGCCCAGGCCAGGATCACCGTGAGCACACCCACGTACATCGGATTTCTGGTCCAGCGATAGAGCCCTCGGACGACGAGTCTTTTCGGGGCGTCGATCGGCGCCGGAGTGCCCCGGCCGTACGAAGCGAAATCCCACACACACCAGCTGTAGATCGCTGCGCCGATCGCGAATAGAAGCAGCGCCAAAACCAGCGGTCGGCCCGACGACGCCTGGGCTCGACCCGCGATCCAATGCGGAATCACGACGGCAACTGTTCCGGGCACCGCAAAGGTGAACAGGAGATTCTTGAGCAGCAGAACCATCGCACAGGCTCCAGCCGAATCGCGGATCAGGTGTGCCGCAACGGTACAGTGGTGATTCGAAGCGCGCTATTTCGCCGAGGGAGATCGATCCGCGACGACCATCTGCCTCGCGAAGCGCAGGTCGTGCTTGCGCTGCGCCGTGAAGAGTCCGAGCTATCGCATCGCTTTGCTTTTCGCTCCATCGTGGCAGTCGCTAGCTCCTATCTGAGCCCTGCCCCCGCCCTCTAAGGGCCAGTAGCACGCAGAGGCTGCTGAGCTGGAGCAGGACCAAGGAGGGTTCCGGTACGAGGGCGGCCGCTTCCTCGGCGGACAGGTCCATCTCGAAGCCTTCGCGTACGAATGCCAGAGGGGTAACCACGCTACGTGTCGCGCCGAACTGCCACTGAACCCATCCATCGCCGGAGCTGAGGTGAACCTTCGACCAGTTGTCGTCCGACGAAAACATCGCCCCACGGAACTCAGCAACGATCTCGTTTCTGCCGATACCGTCCGTCGGAACGAGTGTCGAATTGCTCGAAACCCATGCTGCTCCAACTCCAGGCACGCCTCCGATATTGCCCACCAGGCCGAATGAACCCGTTGCGTCGAGGAATCCGGTGCTCACTCCGTTCGACACGAAGTTTACGTCCGCAGTGCCGTCACCATCGATGTCGATGAGCCCCGGAGCGAGCAACATGCCGAGCGCACCACCTGATGTCACCACTTCGGCCGCCTTCAGCTGCGCTGCCGGAAGTCCGACGGCGAGCATCGTTGCCGCGCTGAACGCAATCGCCCAAGACCGTCTGTGTTTCACCTTGTACTTCCTCATCGTGTTTTCTTCTCCAGGACGCGTGGGTGCGCCCAAAACCAGCTTCGCCGAGTGGACAATAGCTGCCGCCATCGAACGCTACTCCGAAAATCAACGCGAAGCGCGGTCAAGATGACGCCGCAGATGTATCGTTGTGATACGCGTCAACCCAGTGGAGGACCCACATGGCCAGCGCAACCAACACGACGCCCCGATTCGAAGCGACCCCGCTCTCCGGCTCCCTTGGCGCGGAGATCCGCGGCGCCGACCTCACCAAGGCGGACGCGGCCGATGCCGAGGCGATCCTCGCGCTGATCGCCGAGCATCTCGTGCTGTTCTTCCCGGACCAACATTCGACGCCCGACGAGCACATCGCCTTTGGGCGCCTGTTCGGCAAGCTCATCCGTCTCGCTCTTCCCGACGGCCTGGTCTTGCTGCGCTGGCTGGGAGCCAGTGGAGTCTTTGCTGGCGTCGGATTCGTTTGTGGGTTGGAGGGACGCCGCGTCGAGTTCGGTCACTGCGCCGGGGGACACGCCCTGTTCAACCTGATCAGCCGTCTCGCGACTGCCCCCGGCGCCGGGTCGCCCCGCCTGGGTCGCGTTCGGAAACTTCGAGAGGTTCAAAGGGACTGCATCCGCTGGCATCGCGGGCACTACCCGATCTCGCCCACTGGCACAGGGCGCGAGCAGTCCGTGGTACCTGACCTGGTGGGCGCGTGGGGGTGGAATCAGCGGAGCGAGTCGTTCGAGTAGTTCACTGCGTTCCATCAGAGTGTGGGTCGTGCCGTCGCGCCAGCGGCCACGTCGGCATGTAGACTCATTCCGCCTTGGCGCACACAGCGCGGTGGCGGCGCATCGATCGTTGGAGCTGCGCCTTCGGCCGGCTCGATCGGTTCCACCTGGTCACCGAGCCTGCGCCACGGCCAGCCCGCCTCTGGTCCGGTCGCGATGCGCGAGCGTACCGAGGCCGCCATCAATACGGCGAGCAATGGATCATCGCCCGCGAGTGGGTCGTCGCTGTTGCCGAGCCCGCGTTTGTCGAGCAGTCTCATCACTCGCCGTGCTGTGCCGGCCATCACGTCGGCGACATCTTCCGCTGATTCCTCGGCGCTTTTCGAATCGTGAATCGGTCTTCGAACCTGAGGACGATCTGTGACTGACTAGCGCTGGCCCGGCCGCTCGCTGGCGCCGGTGAGCAGGTCGACATAGAGCGCGGTCGAACGTTCGACGGAGAACCTCTGGGCGCGCACGACCAGTTGCTTCGCGTCCCGCGGTGCGTCGAGAG
>JAJDAM010000148.1 GCA_029261905.1 Deltaproteobacteria bacterium | reverse complement strand
GAACGGATGTAGTCGAGAAATTCCTCGGCCGAGCGAGTCTCGTGGTTGGCTTCTCCAGATCGGAGTAGTACGAGACGGCCTTCGATACCTCCGCGCCATTCGATCCCTCGTGCGATTTCCATCAGAGGCGAGCTTACACAGACCGATCCTGCATTTCACAAACACTCACGCTACGATCGAGCGATGGCAGCCAAGAAGACCGCGAAGAAAACAGCAAAGACAGCGAACAAGGCAAAGAAGGCAAAGAAGGCAAAGACGGCCAAGAAGGCCGCGAAGAAAACGGCCAAGAAGACCGCGGCGCCGAAGGCAGCTGCGAAGGAGTCGTCGAAACCGGCGTCCAAAGCGAAGCCGGCCGCCAAGAAGAAAGCCGCCGCGAAGAACACCGTGTCGTCGATGACCGTCAACATGGCCCACGTGTTCGCACTCCGGCCTCGCGCCGTCACCTCGTTCAAGGCGGGCGATTTCAGTACCGCGAAGCACCAGCTACAGGACGAGGCCTACTCGGATATTCATGCCGCGGCCAAGGCGGTCGTCGAGAAGGCGTTGGAGCTGACGCACGGCGCTCCGAAGAAGGGCCGCAAGGGGCATTTCTAGCCATCACTCGGCACGACCCGAGGGTGTCCTGGTCACGACGATGCGGCTGCGAGGTCGCTCCGAAGTTTCGGGCTACGGAATTCTCTCACCCCGGACCAGGTCTTCGAAGGTCTGTCGCTCCCGGATCAGATCGGCTTTTCCGTTGCGAATCAACACCTCGGCAGCCAGCGGTTTCGAATTGTAGTTCGATCCCATGACAAACGCGTAGGCGCCCGCGCACTCGATCACGAGATGCTCTCCCACCTCGGCGCGGGGAAGCTTGCGAGTCGCCACGTATCCGCCGTCTTCCTGGGTGAAGATGTCGCCGGATTCGCAGAGCGGCCCACCCACGACCACGTCGATTTCGTCGCGCGCAATACCATCGTCCGCATCGGCCGGAACGATCGAGATCGGGTGATAGGCACCATACAGAATCGGTCGAGCCAGATTGTTGAAACCGGCATCGACGATGTAGAAGAGGTTCTTTCCCATTTGTTTGACGGCGCGAATCTCGCTGACGAGGTAGCCCGACTCGGCGCTGATATAGCGGCCCGGCTCGATCTCCAATTCGATTTTCCGCCCCAGTTTCTCTGCGATGCGTGACCGAGCCTTGTCCCACAACTCGAAGTAGGCGTCGACGTCAATCGATGGGTCGTCGTCGCGGTAGCGAATCGGCAATCCGCCGCCCGCGCTGATGCTCTCGAGGTGTTCCCCGGCCTGATCGGCAGCCGTCTCCATCGCGTGACAGACTTGAGAGAGATGCTCGAAATCGGTTCCGGATCCGATGTGCATGTGCAGGCCGACGATTCGGATGTCGTATCGTGCGGCCCGAGCGACGCAATCGTCGACGTCCTGATACCAGATGCCGTGCTTCGATGATTCGCCGCCCGTGTTGGTCTTCTGGCTGTGGCCGTGACCGAAGCCGGGGTTGATGCGAAGCGTGATGCCGACACCGGGGCTGCGAGCGCCGAGTTGATCGATCATTTGCGGGGAGCCGCAGTTCACGTGTATTCCGTGACTGACGACCAGTTCGAGCACATCGCGGTCGAAGATGTCCGCGGTGTAGATGATCGGCGGCGGGCCGCCATCGGGCGCCGATACGGAATACCCGGCTGCGAGCGCGCGCCGAATTTCGAATTCGCTCACGGCATCGACGAGAACACCGCGATTTCGGCACAGGTCGAGCAGCGCGAGGTTCGAACTCGCCTTTTGTGCGTAGCGAATGACGTCGAACGCCTGGAGCTTGTCGATCTGGGCATGAATTCGGGCGGCATCGTAGACGAAGGTGGGCGTTCCGAATTCGGCGGCGATCTGTTGGACGGGAATGCCTGCGATTTCGGTGCGGATGGTCGGGAATCGATCGGAATTCGACATGGCCGAAAGATAGCCGAGCGCCTCGGCTCAGCCCCTATTCGGCCAGGCTGCGAACCGGATCTGTGCCGTCCCAGTCCGCGCTGGCCGATCGGATCATGCGGAACAGACCGACGTACGCATCGGTAGCGTGCATGAGCTGGACCATCGTTCCGGGGACCGAATCAGTGGAGAGGTACGAGTGGTCCGTGCCGTAGCGCTGGGTGACGCTGTACGGGTGGCCGTCGCGATCGAGGCGTTCGAGCAGTGCCTCGTTGCCGTCGGTCCAGACCGCGAAGTGGTGAAGCCCACCAGCCGGGTGCTTCTCCAGGAAATCGAGATATACCGATGGCCCCGAATTGTGTTGCTGGATCAACTCGATCTGCTGCTCGCCGCAGTAGCTGAAGGCGGCGCTGATGTCGATGTCGGTGGGCTCGCCCCGGTACTCTGCGGCTGGCGGATGCATGTGGTCGAACAGGAAGAACGGTCCGACACCGAGGACATCGACCCAGTGCTTCAACGCGATCTGGATATCCGGTACCACGTAGCCGAGTTGGATGATGGGGCCGAAGTGCCGACTCATGGAGGGCTCCTGAATGGGGCTCGCATCTGAGGAAGTGGCTCGGATCGTGCTCGATGCCTGGCGCGATGTGGCACCGCGGAGGGTCGTCGCGGCAACCGATGCGGAGCCGCGTTAGGGAAGGGCGATTTCGTCTTTTTGACCGAATAGCCCTTCGTACTTGATGACTTTGAGGTCTCCCAGCACCGTGCACTGACAGGCAAGCCTGAGGCCGGCTTCGCGGTTGTGGGGTGGCAACGCCAGGCGAGTGTTTTCGGCAGACGTGGGGTCGGAGATCTTGCCCTCGATTCTGACTGCGCAAGTCCCGCACGTACCGCGTCCACGGCAATGGACCGCTCGTGCAACCCGGTGGTAGAGCGGCAGGCGCGCTCGAACCAGCACGGTGCGAAGGTTCGCGCCTTGCGGGCACTCGATCGTTTGTCCGGCGAATTGGATCGTGGGCATCGGCTGTCGGCAGAAGATAGGTCGAGCTTCTCACGCTTGCCTCTCTGGGCATCGACGCACCACGGCGACCGATGTGCACGCGGCGTGCAACTCGTCAGCACCTTCTCGGCTGGATCGATCGAACCTCCAGACTCAGCAACAGGCAAAGCCACGAGTTGCCGAAAAAGGTAGAGTGGCAGCGCGATTTTCGCGCAGGTCGTAGCCGCGTTGCGGTTGCGCTGATCCACTGGAGTTGGCGATTCCCCATGTCTGACGATCCCACGTCCCGGCTCCGCGCTGCGTTCGACCCCGAGCAATTCCGGGTCGAGGGGCACCGGGTGATCGATGACCTCGCTGACTACCTGTCGACGTCGTTGCAACGCGAAAGCGATGCGGTGTTGCCATGGAAGGACCCGACGCAGCAAGTGGCAGAAATCGCCCCGTTCGGCGAAGAGCCATCGGAAAGCCTTTCCAACGCTGTTGCCGATGTTCTGCAGCGGGCACTGCGCCAACACGACCCCCGCTGCATGGGGCATCAGGATGCGGTTCCGCTGCCCGCGGCTGCGCTCGCGACACTGGTTGCGTCGTTGCTGAACAACGACCCCTCGACCTATGAGATCGCGCCGGGAGCCGTTGCACTCGAGCGCCGAATTCTACGCTGGACGATGGACGAGATCGGCTATCCCGAACC
>JAJDAM010000147.1 GCA_029261905.1 Deltaproteobacteria bacterium | reverse complement strand
TGGAGTTCGGATTTCGGTGCAGAGAAGGGGCCCAGTCCCCGAGCTTCGATCTGGCCGAGCAGGAAGTAGGCCTCGGCGCGGTCGGCTGCGTTGTGTTTGTCATCCTGGACGAACTCGAGGAGGACACCCGAGTTGATGATGTCCAGCACCAGCCGAGAGCGATCTTCGGGCCCGGTGCTGACCCGGTCGGCCCGCTCTTTCAAAGCCCGAGCGTGTTCGAGGCTTGCGGTTGGGGCTTCGTCGTTTTCGAATTCGTCGAGGATCTCGATCCAGCGGGGAAGCAGCGATTCGAGGTGGTGCGGAAGATCGGCGCGCTGTGCAGTGGCGCGCAGCACACGCGCTGCGCGCTCCGGTTGATTCTCGACCCGGAGCGCGATCGCGAGGTAGTCGCGAAATGCCCCGGCGGCATCGACCTGCGCCGGACTCACATCGGGGTCCACGAACATCGCCTCCCAGATCGTGATGGCCTCGGGCATACGGCGCGCCAGCACGTGGAGCAACGCGCGTTCATGGGGCGGAAGCGGCTCGAGTTCGACACTCTCGAGTAAACGTTCCGCCATCGAGAACCGGCGCGCACTTCGCTGCAGCGAGTGACACTCGACACAGTTCCAGATCGACCCGACCAGCCGTTCGCGGGCGTCTTCGTAGTCGCCGAGGGCGTAGCGGTCTCGGCTGGCTTCGACATCGCGCGTGAGCGTGCGACTGAGCTGGGCAAAGGTGGCCTCTTTCGCCCGGGTGTGACGCTGAAGGGAATCCGACGCATCCGCCAACAGGTCGAGCCGCGCCTGGATCGAGGCTCGTGAGCCAGGGCTCGCGAAACCTTCCGGATCCACGCTCGCCGGCAACAGGACGACGATGTTCTCGAAGATCTCACCCATCGTCTGGTGGGGCTGCTCGACCTCGACCTCTTCCTGATCACCTCTCCCACAAGAAAGGAAGAGCGTCACTCCAATGGCTCCGATCACAGCGGCGGGTCGCATCACGATTAGAATTCTCCATGCGGTCGTGCTCTGTGTAGCGATGCACGAAACAGGATCACAAGGGATCGCGATCAACCGCGATTCGAGCCCGCGTGCACACCGGCATTCAGTCGAGCAGGCAAACCGCTCCATAGGCAGTGCAAACTACGTGCCGTGTTCAGTCCGCTGGCTCGAGGGAATCCGAGGATCGAATCTCAGCACAACCGAGTCTACAATCCACGGCGACCGGCCGGATCACATGAGAAAGCAGGGCCGACGTTCTTCGCGCCTGTCGGGCGTCCACCGCGTCAGTCTGGGGCAGGTTCCGGGTTGTCGCCGGGCCGTAGGGCTCGCCACCGCGCGGGGCTACGGTTTGTGCCTCACACAACTCGATCCGTGCTTCTCGTAGCCCGAATTGCATGCCCAGCGACTTCCGGAGTGGTTGATGTGAGCGTTCTCGGGTATCTCGAGGGTCGCACACGACGGGCCTCTCTTCTCGAAACCTCGCTCGCATTCCCAATCGCTTCCCGACGCGTTCAGGTGGCCGTGTTCCGGAACTTCCACCGCAATGCACGAGTTTTCGCTCTTCCGAAAACCTCGGATGCATTTCCAATCGTCGCCGTTGCGGGCGACATATCCCTCGATCGGGACATCGAGGGCCTGGCAGGATTCACCCGCCTTGCGAAATCCTCGTTCACACTTCCAACCGTCACCCGTGTACTCGAGAAACGCATTGTCGGGTACGTCGATCGCCACGCAGCTGTTTCCGACAGCTCGATAGCTGCGATCGCACTCCCAGCCTTTACCGCGGGCACTGAGAAAGGCGTTCTCGGGAATCTTGATCTGTTCGCATGAACCAGCGGATTTTCGGTAGCCTCGATTGCATTGCCACCCTTGGCCGAGCGAGCTCAAGTGGGCGTCCGCGGGCACTTCGGTGGCTACGCAGGACTGCCCGGCCTTCTGGTAGCCACGGTCGCAATCCCATCCGTCCCCGTACCGCTTCTCGTGAGCGTGAAGTGGCGGCGAGTCGGAGGCGTCATCGCGCGCCGCTGCGTTGACGGGGGAAACGGCGAATGCGACCAGAATGACCAACAGATAACAGAATGCGATGCGCTCTCGCGGCTCGCTGATCATGACGGAATTCTCCACTCGTCTTTCGTCTGCGTCGAGCCGGAATCGAAGATGAGCCAGCTCGAAGCCTCGACTCACCGGCGCGATTTTGCTTCCGCCTCGCGCTCTCCCTCGCGCAGCTCAGCCCAGAAGCGCGCCCGCGTTTCGTCCACTTCGCGCGCCTCGGAATCTTCCTGGCTGCTTCCAAAAATGCGCGTCAGGAGCTGGCGAATTCTCTCCCACATGTTGGTTCGAAACCTCGATGTTCGAATTCGAAGGGTAGGTCATTGATAAGGTTATCAATCATGTTAAGCATGTCAATCGTATGGGCAATTTGCTTGATATATCAAGCAATCTGATCCACATTCAGACGATGACTCGAGATCACAATTCCGGCCGGGATTCCAGTTCAGGTGACGCTCCGTGACGGCGCGCAAACAGGCGGACGAACTTCTACGCAAGAAGCCGAAGATCGGAGCGCAAGTCAGCGATCTGGGTGCCGTTTTGGCTGATCTCCGCAAAGCCAAAGGACACACGCTCCGCGAAGTCGCGGAGGCTTCGGACAATGCCGTATCGAACGCTTATTTGAGCCAGCTCGAGAACGGGAAGATCAAGAAGCCATCACCCAATGTGTTGCACAGCCTGGCTCGAGTGTATGCCGTTCCCTATGAGGCGCTGATGGAGAAGGCCGGATACTTGCTGCCCTCCGAGAACGGGGATGGTCGTCGCACGAGATTGAAGACCTTCGCAATCGACGATTTGACCGCCGAGGAGGAAGAGGAACTCCTCAAATATCTGGCGTTCCTTCGCTGGCGGACTCGCTCATGAAACTCGCGTTCGAACGTCGGTAGCGCTAGGGACTCGACGCTTGCAACGGTGTGGTTCAGGAGGTTGCGAGCTTGTCGCCGACCCGCAGCGTGCCTTCCGTGTGCACAGCCATATACAAGCCGAATGTGATGCCGCTGCCGAAGCGATCTTCCTTTTTCTTGCGCCGGTATTCTCCGAGCACCTTCAAGAGGTCGTTCTTCGGTCGCTCTCCGGTCTTCTGGTCCGTAGTGATGATCACGCAGCGTTCGGCTGGTGTGACGTTTCGCAATTCGATTGCGTTGTTGCGAAGCGAGACCAGTTCATCTTCCTGATAGGCATCGAGGCCGTCGACTACGACGTTCATCCGGAACCGGTCCATCGCGACCGGTTGCTCGAGCCGTCCATTCAGGTCGTCGAGTGACGCCAGGTTGGCAAGCGAAACCGGCGAAGCCGAGAAGAAGCTCCGTTTGGGTTCCTGGTGGAGCAGTTGCATCTGCGGAATCGGGAAGTTGATCTTCCAAGCCTCGCCCGGACTCACCAGCCGGACTTCCTTTTCGAGCACGCTCGACAGCCAGTCGGCTACCGCGTCGCCTTGGTCGATGGTCTGAAACTCATCGATGATCCACTTCGCTTCGCGCGCCGGCCCTTCCGCACGAATCACGTGATCGTATCCGCCGTGCGCGGCATGTTCGAAGCGAAGCGTGCCCGCATCACGATCGAAGCCGACGGCGAGCGATGCAACCTGCGGAGTTTCGATCTGGTCGACGAGCTGCCCCTCGCGCCAGAGTACGAAACCCCGATCCCCCATGACGCCCATCTTGGTGATCTCGATCGACTCCGCCGGCACTCCCTGGCAACCCTTGACGGGGTATGTCCACAGTTCTCGCACGATGGCTTCGGGCACGATCGGCACCTCCTTGCGGCTGGGGTTGGACGCGACAGCGGCATTTTCGTACAGGCGCGGCAATCAGTCTCGGCGTATCCTGCCAAATAATGTCGGAAAACCGCCAAACGAAGCAGTCCGAATATCGGAACCCGCTGATCGATTTCCCTTTGCCTTCGCCGCTGTTCGGCCTGGCAGAGGATCACGGACCCGAGGAGCCGATCCCGCCCCACCATCACGACTCGGCCCAGCTCATCCACGCCTCCCACGGCGTCATGACCGTAGAGATCGACGACGGCCTGTGGGTCGTGCCGCCCGCTCGCGCGGTCTGGGTGCCGGCTTTCACCATGCACAGCATCGCAATGTCGGGCACGGTTCGGCTGAGGACGCTCTACCTCGAACCTGCAACGGCCCCGATCCAGGATACTCGATGTTGTGTCGTCCAGGTTTCTCCTCTTCTTCATGCAGCGATTTTGCGAGCCATCGCATTCCGACAGCCGTACCCAGAGGACGGCCCTGAAGCCCGGCTCGCTGCGGTGATTCGAGACGAGATTCGTGCGGCGAAAACTGCGCCTCTGCACTTGCCCATGCCCAACGATCCACGCGCACGCAGGGTCGCGGACGCGTTCCGTGCAAAGCCCGCTCTCCGACGATCGCGAAGTGACTGGGCGCGGGAAGCCGGCGCCAGTGAGCGGACGCTCGAGCGGTTGTTCCACGCGGAGGTCGGAACGACCTTCGGCAAGTGGCAGCAGCAGGCCCGATTGCTGCGCGCGCTTCAGATCCTGGCGGCGGGGGAGAGTGTCACTTCGACGGCGTTCGAGGTCGGCTTCGAGACACCGAGCGCATTCATCG
>JAJDAM010000146.1 GCA_029261905.1 Deltaproteobacteria bacterium | reverse complement strand
AGCTTCCGTGGCCACCACTCTCTGGGACCTGTTCGACGCCAACTCGGAGGGCGCAGACGACATCCAGATCGACGATCGGATTCTCTTCAACAACTTCGCGGCCGGGAATCCGACGACCCTCGGTGAGGCCTGGGAGAGCCTCGCAGCGGGTGAGAATACGGAGACGCGCGCCCGCATCGGCACGGCGTTCGCGCGCAACCGCGTGGCTCCAGATCTCGACTTGCCAGCGGATGATATCGAGTTGGACGGCGGCAGCGTCCCGCCGGTCTTCGACTGGACTCCCAACGGCGGGGGCCAGTTCAACCCACTGAACGTGTTTTCTCTCGTCGTCTACTCGAGCGACTTTCAGGACGTGCTCTTCCGTCGCGACTTCCTGAACGTTCCGAGATATGTGGCGACCACGGGCGAGCGCGACCAGCTCGTGGCCGCGGGCATCGCGAACTGGATCGTAGAGGGCCTCAACACCACCTCTCCCGTCACATCCGGCGGCGCGCTCGGTAGCTACTGGAGCCAGTCGCGTCGCATCGGAGGCGCGGACCTGATCTTCGTGATCGACGAGTCGTTCAGCATGGACGAGGAGTACACGGCCCTGAAGCCCATCTTCGTCGAGGCATTGAACGCCATCGAAGCGGATCTGGGTGGTGGGGAACCACCGCTCATCCAGATCATTACGTTCAAAGACGACGTCACGGTGCGACTCACCACCAACAGCTTCGAAGAGACGCGTCAGGAACTGCAGGCTCTCAATCCCGCCGGAGGCGGACCCTGCCCCGAGAGTGGGCTCCAGGCTCTACAGCGGGCGTCTCGAAATCTGAGCTTCCGCGGTGGCAGCGTGATCTTCGCTTCCGATGCGGACTCCAACCCCGGGCCAAAGGTCGAGGACATCATCGACGAGATCGTCTCCAAAGGCGGCATCGTCTTTTCGCTGCTGAGCGGGACCTGCCCGACGATCGCGGGGGGCGGTGGTTCGGCGATCGGCGCACGGCAGGGCGAAGACCCTGCCGCAACAGGCGAGAGTGCAGCGACGATCGCAGCGCGAGCGATCGCGCCGTCGTTCGACTTCGGCGATGGTCTGAAGCCGGGCGGCGTCGGGGACGATCCCGCCGACGACGTTCCGATCGTCGATGCCGGGCAGGATCCCCTCGACTATCACGGTGACACCGTGGATACGGCGACGCAGCTCGCCGCCGACGGCGTAGCGGTGCGAGGGATAGTGGAAGCGAGCATCTCGAACCCGGACGTCGACTACTTCGTACTGTCGGTCGAGGCGGGTGTGCCGTACCGGATTCGCAGCGTCCTTCACGCCGAGACCGCGCGCTTCCAGCTCATCGAGGGCGATGGAACGACCGTGCGATCGTTCTGGTTCGGAGACAACGTCGACGATGCCGTGCCCGGCGACGTACACGAGGTCGGTCTCGTCCCGGAAGCGAGTGGCGACCTCTACCTGCGAGTCGATCCCATCTTCGGCGACGGTGTGTATGTGGTCTCGCTGGATGAAAGCCCCTTCGCCGAGCCCTTCGCATCCTACGCGTCGATCGCCGCCGCGACTGGTGGCCACTCGGTGTTTCCGGATCTCTTCGGGTCGCTCGACACGGAGCAGCTTCGCATCACCACGCTGAACGCGGTCTCGAGTGCGGTGCTTCCCAGCGTCGTCTCCGCAAACCCCCGGCGGATACCCCGGGTCTTCTTCCAGACGCCGACGGAAGGGTTCATCCTGACCGTCGTGCTCCGCGGGCGCGACACGAGCTGGGACGGGACGTCGGTGGTGTCGTTTCCCGAAGGTGGACTGAGCGTGCTCGAGACCGAGGCACTGGACGCCGAGACCCTTCGGCTCGTCGTGCAGGCAGATCCGGCAGCGGTCCTCGGACCGCGCAACATCGAGGTCACGACGGGCGCGGAGACGGCCGTCGGCCGCGAGCTGATCGAGATCGAGGACCAGGTCTTCTTCGAGTTGCTGAGCTTCGAGCCCACGTTGCTTCGGCAGGGATCGAGTGGCACTGTGCGAGCCGAGGCCTCTCGGATCGTGTTCGGCCCTCAGACCACCCTCGATCTGGGGCTGGGAGTTACGATCGACGATCTGCGTACCGTGGGTACGAGCGTCCTCGAGGCCGACATCTCGGTGGCTGCAAACGCGCCGCTGGGACATCGGCAGCTTCTCATCCAGGGCCCGGCACTGGCGGACCTGATGATGGAGCGAGCTACCTACGTCTACGCGCCCGAGCCCACACGCTTCGCGCTGGCGATCGCCGCGCTCCTAGCAACCAGCGTGCTGCGCAAGCGGTGGCACATTCGCCGAGCCGCCGGGTCACCAGGAACGAAGCTCCGGTAGCACACTGACTCGAGGAGAGCGTGCCACAAGCGTGCCATGGGAGAGAAACACAGAATAGTGATGGCGTCCCAAAGCCATCTGAGTTGGAACCAAACCTGGGAATGGCTCCAGGAGGTGGATCTGCTTCGTCACCGCCTCTCAGGAGCACCCGGAATGGCTCCAGAAGCCCTTTCGGGTCCTTATGGTCAGTAGTTTCGGCGCCACATGGGACTAGAACTAGAAGGGGTTAGAAATTACTCCCCGCCCGGGGCCCCCGCGCCGGACCTGGTGCGGCTATCTCGCCGGGCTGTCCAGGCGAAATCCAGCCCGAAGAAAGGTCGGCCCCATCCCCGCCACGACTGGACCGCGATCCGAATAGCGCGAGAGACGTCTGGAACGTCATTCCGTGCCCTCGCCCAGGAGTTCGGCGCAAGTGACAGCGGAATCCGAAAAAGGGCCAAGCAAGACCAGTGGCGGGATCCGCGCGAAGTCGGCGCAGAAGTAGCGCAAGCAGCGGCCGACGAAATTTCTCGGCGCTTTGTTGCGCAGGAAGCCGAAGCGGTCTTTGAGAACCGCGCCCGCATTCACGCGCTCAATTCGAGGATCCTGGACCTCGTGGAAAAGCGGCTTGATGAACTCGAATCGGGAAACTTCCGCGGTGTCCGTGGCAGCGACACTCTTGAACTCCGACGCATTGGTCTCGCAATCAGCACAGTCGAAATGGTCGATGCGCGCGTGGCGGGCCGAGGATCGGCGAGCGCCGGACGGTGAAAATCGGTTATCGATCACGGCTGCCTGGTTGGTGCGGGCGAGCCTCGGCGCAGCCGGCTGACCGATTCAGCTCCTGTCTCCATCGACACGTCAGGCGACACCGGACCGCGGCGATCCGATGCTACAATCAAAAGCCGGGGGAGTTCATGTCGGATTTCAAATGGACAGCGATCAAGCCACTGTCAGATCAAGAACGACAGATCGACCTCGCCGCTACCCAGCCCCTGTACGACTCATGGGCCTTGGCAAGGCAGCGCCTCGCCGATTCGAGCCCCGAAAACTTGAAGAAATTCAAGGAGCGACTGATCAGGCGTCTCAGCATAGAGACCGGAATACTAGAACGCCTATACGACCTCGATAGGGGTACGACTGAGGCTCTCGTTGCGCGCGGGTTCGCTGAGGAGTTGGTCTCACGCTCGAACACCGACATAGAGCCGGACCACTTGATCGACTTTCTGCGGGACCAGGAAGCCGCGATTCAGCTCGTTGTTGATTGCGTGGCAGGAAAACGACGCCTCACCAACGGGGTAATGCACGAGTTGCACGCAATTCTCACGAAGCACCAGAACACGACGAGCGCCGTAGATCAGGTCGGTCGCCGTCACCAAATTACGCTCCGGAAGGGGGAGTTTAAGAAGCAGCCGAACAACCCCAATCGACCCGATGGTTCTTTGCATGAGTACTGCCCTCCGATCCAGACCGAATCGGAGATAGAGAATCTACTGAGATGGTTCGGCCAATATTCAAACGAAGACCCGATCATCGTTGCTTCCTGGTTGCATCACCGATTCACGCAGATTCACCCATATCAGGATGGCAACGGTCGCGTCGGTCGCGCTCTCGTCACACTTGTACTCTTGCAAGCAGATCTGCTTCCACTGGTCATTGATCGTGATCTTCGAACGGAGTACATCGACGCGCTCGAAGTAGCTGATCAGGGCGACTTAACACCACTGGCCCAGTTATTCGCGCGGCTCGAACGGGCCGCGATCCTCGAAGCTCTCAGCATTGATACGGACGCCGAAATCGCACAAGAACGCGCGCTCACGTCAGCAGTAATCGAGAGCCTCGCAGCCAAATTCAACCGTAGGATGGAGGAGAAAAACACCGAGTTGCGAAGCGTCAATTCGCTCGCAGAACAGCTTCGAACCCGGACCAGAGCTGCGATCGAGAGCACATACAACGAACTCAAAGCGCCTATCGCCCATTTGGGAGAGCCCGATATTCATATCTCAAACGGCGGGCGCGATCGAAACAATGCACATTGGTACAAGTTCGACGTCATCAAGCTGGGCTCTGCCTCCGGGAAATTTATCAACTTCGACGAGGACCACTATTTCGTTAAGGGGGCAATCCGTGTCGCGAGGGAACGCCTCGTATTCGTTGCATCGCTTCACCACGTCGGCCGAGAACTTTCCGGCATCATGGAGGCAACCGCTTTCGCTCGACTTGAGTCATTCGAGGACTCCGACGATCGCGAGCGCATCGCGGAAGAATTCACACCTTGCTCCCTTGAGCCGTTCGTCTTCACTTATAAGACGGAAGAATCGCAGATCGCGGAGTCCTACGATCGCTGGCTGGATTCCGCGCTCGCAGTCGCAATCAAGACGTATGGTGATCGGCTGTAGATTCATCGGGACCGAATTTCACACCAGGAATCGCTTGGCCAAGCCAGCGGATTTCAGTGACGTCTCTTGCGCTTCCGAGCGGTTCGTCGCTTCCTTCGATTTGGCGCGCCTTGCGGCTGCTGGGGCTTCATTGCTTCCTGATCGAGGTGATGCTTGTGCGAATCAGGATCATCAACCTCGTTGTCTAGGCGTCCTGCCTGAAAGGAGCGACCTCGGCGACGAGGGCCGAACTTTCGCGCGAACTCGCCCTTGAAAGCCTGGAAACTATCCCATTCGCGATCCCGCATAGCTTGATTCCCGAAATCGCTATCCCCAGGAACTCTTCCATACTCGTCGAACTTGTCAGGCGGGCCACTTTCGTACCCGAAGGCAACTTCCGACGAGAAACTCATCGAACGCGGATCGGGCATGAACAGATACCCCTCGCCCAGTCGGCTCCAATCCGACACCGGCAAAACCGCTTCCGAATACAGCCAGTCCTCAACCGCTGCTGCTACGAATCGCAGCGCGCGCTTCTTCAGCACGAAGTTGATCTGCTGCACCTCAAGTTCAGCTAAGACCCGTCTCGTCTGAATTTCAAGAAAATTGAAGACGGTCGGACCAAAGAGTCGCGCATTGGGCCGGGGGCGGATCGGATTCGCATAAGGGTTCCGTGCCCACGACAGATTCGTTAGAACCAGCATCTTCTCTAACGACAACGGGAAGATGGTGTGCGTCCCGATGAGCCCGATGTCCGGATCCTGGTGTCCTCGGCAGTACTTGGATCTCGGAGCAAGCCTTGTTGTAGACCGTCACCGGATGATCTGTAATCAGGAACTTCGTGTTGGATTGCGATGCATCGAAAATTGACCAGACTGACTCTGCCCACATCGCGCAGTGCATCTGCTGAAGTTTCTGCAGTCGGAATAGGAGACGATTCTTGTCTCTCTCCCCAGCAAAATCGGCCAGGTAGGCTAGTCCCTTGGGCGTCCTCAGTTACTGGACGCTCATGTATTTCAACAGATCTTGCAACGCCCCGTGTTCAACATCGGGATGCTCGAACTGCGAGAAGTACTCGACAGCCCTTCGCCCAAGCGCATCTACCGGGCCGAAGAATCGCCTTTCGATCTCAGTTGATTCCCAGTCACCGAACCGCGTTGTGTAGAGGTCTTCTTCTGCGAAGCAACTCCGCGAGCCCCAGCGAAGAATTGATCTTCTCCGGTATCTCGTCTTGTCTGACGTGGCAATCTGGGGCTTCAAGTCGAGATAGTGGAACTTCCGCTCACCTGAGCCTTTCGGAAGGAACCGATTCTGATACCAGCGTGGGACATAGTGATTTCGCCGGTAGTCGGGCATCAAGTTTCACGAACCGGGATCCGTCGGCGATGGCGCCACTCGGCCCTGAAGGTCTGTGAGGATCGACTCGATCTGTTCGAGGCTCGCGCGAAGATCGTCTGCGATCTCCTCAGCGAGAATGTGCGGGTCCGGCAGGTTCGCCGAGTCCTCCAGGCTTTCGTCGCGGAGCCAGAAGATGTCGAGGCTGACCTTGTCGCGGTTGATGATTTCGTCGTACGAATAGGGCCGCCAGCGGCCGTCCGGCGTCTCCTCGGACCAGGTCGCCTTGCGCTTGTGGCGGTCGCCAGGGCGGTAGCACTCGACGAACTCGTCGAGGTCGCCGCGGATCATGCGTTTCGTCTTGAGCGTGAAGTGCTTATTCGTGCGCAGGTCATAGACCCAGACTGTCTTCGTCCACGGGTCCTTGGCGCCGGGCTTCCGGTCGAAGAAGAGCACGTTCGCCTTCACGCCCTGGGCGTAGAAGATGCCGGTCGGGAGTCGAAGGATCGTGTGGACCTCGCACTCCTGGAGCAGGTTCTTGCGTACAGTTTCCCCTGCTCCGCCCTCGAAGAGGACGTTGTCGGGCACGACGACGGCGGCTCGACCGTGGATCTTGAGCAGCGACTTGACGTGCTGGACGAAGTTGAGCTGTTTGTTCGACGTCGTCGTCCAGAAGTCGGGGCGGTTGTACGTCAGCGACTGGCGGTCGGTGTCGCCCTCCTCGTTGACGACCGTGATTGAAGACTTCTTGCCGAAGGGAGGGTTCGTCACAACCACGTCGGCGTGATCGCTCGGCTCGTTTCGAAGCGCGTCGTCGGTCTTGATCGGCGGGTCGTAGTCCTCTCCCCCGTTGGGGCCGATCCCGTGGAGGTAGAGGTTCATCCCGCACAGGCGGGAGACGTTCGGGACCAGCTCGACGCCGCGCAGCGCCTCGAAGCGCAGGTGCTTCGTCTGGTCGCGGTCCAACTCGGCGTGGCTCTTGAGGTACTCGTGGGCGGCCAGGAGAAAGCCTCCCGTACCGCAGGCGGGATCCACGACGATCTCGCCGGGCTGGGGCTGGACGCAGTCCACGAGCGCCTGGATGACCGGGCGGGGCGTGAAGTACTGCCCCGCGCCGCCCTTCACGTCCTGGGCGTTCTTCTCCAGGAGCCCCTCATAGGCGTCGCCCTTCACGTCGGCGGCCATCGACGACCAGTCCTCCTTGCCGATCAGCTCGACGATGAGTTGTCGGAGCTTGGCTGGGTCCTGGATCTTGTTCTGGGCCTTCTCGAAGATCAGCCCGAGCATCCCGCCCTGCTTGCCCAGCTCGCGCAGCGTGTCGCGGTAGTGCTGCTCCAGCTCGACGCCTTCCATCTGGGGCGCGGCGAGGTCGGCCCAGCGGTAGCCGTCGGGGATCGGCTGCTCCTCGCCGGTGAGCTGGGCGCGCTCGTCGGCCATCTTGAGGAAGAGCAGAAACGTGAGCTGCTCCAGGTAGTCCTGGTAGGAGAGTCCATCATCGCGCAGGAC
>JAJDAM010000145.1 GCA_029261905.1 Deltaproteobacteria bacterium | reverse complement strand
GGGCTGAACAGCGTTTCGATTCGGACGTTCGCGAACGAATCCTATGAGCCGGGTATCGAACTGGTCGTCGCAGATGCGCTGCGGCAAGAGTTCCTTCGTCGCGGTGCTCTCTCGCTGCGCAGCGATCCGGACAACGCCGATCTGGTATTGACCGGGAATGTTCGTCGGATCAAGACCCAGAGCCGCAGTTTCTCTTCCGTTGCGCTCGTATTGGAGTGGGAGGTCACGCTCGATCTCGACGTCGTCGCAACCCTTCGCGATGGCTCGCTGATACCCATCGACGAGCGAGTCATGATGGCAACCGAACGGTACCTGGCGAGCGCCGACGTCGAAGCCACCCGCAAGAACCGCGAAGAGGCACTTCGCAAGCTTTCCGCAGTGCTTGCCAGACGTACCCACGATGTCCTTTACGAAGCGTATCAGCCGTGACGCCCGAAGAACTCCATGCCGAGCTCGAGTCGCAGGTGATTCGGCCGGCATACCTCGTCGTCGGTGAGGAATCCCTATACCGCGAGGAGGCTGTCGAAGCGATCGAGCGCGCGGTGTTTCCCGATGGGCTGGTGGATTTCGACTACGAACGGCTCGACGGAGCTGGCGCGACCGGGTCTGCGTTGCTCAACGCGATTGGAACGCTCCCGGTGTTGGCTTCGCGACGGTTGATCGTGCTGCGTGATCCCGAACCGCAGCGCGCGAGGTCGAAGGATCTCGGTGAAGCGATCGGCGAATCGCTGGGTGTGGTGGCCCAAGGGTGTGATGCCGTGCTCGTCGTGGTAGCGCCCAAAGTCGATGGCCGCGCGGCCTGGGTGAAGAAGTTCGGCGCGAAGGCCAGCGTGCGCTGCGACCCGCCCAAGGGCGTCCGTGCGATCACCACGTTCGTCAACGCGGAAGCCAAGCGGCAAGGAATCAAGCTGGGGAAGGGAGCGGCGGGATTGTTGGCAGAGCGGACCGGCCCCCATCTGATGATGCTCCGCCATGAGATCGCCAAGGCCGCACTCTTTGCAGGCCCCGACGAACAGGTGACGTCGCAACATATCGCCGAGGCGACATCCGACGTCGCCGAGGAGCCGATCTGGGATCTGACCGACGCCATCGGCGAGGGCCGTATCGGAGACGCGATGGCAATGCTCGGCAAGTTGCTCGGGTCGGGGGGAGCACCGCCCGCCATCCTGGGTGCGCTCGCGAACCACTTTCGAAAACTGCTCGCGATGCGCACGGGTGGCAAGGTCGCGGGTCCGCCGTTTGCCGTGCGAAAGCTCGAGAGCCAGAGCGCAAGGTTCACGCCGGGACGGCTGGTCAGTTGCATGCGAGCCATTCACCAGACCGATCTCGCATTGAAGGGTGCCGGCGGTATTCCGCCCGAGATTTCGCTGGAGAGATTGGTGATCGGGCTGGTCGGGCCGACTGTGAGCCGACGCATCAACGCCTAGCGTACGGCGTCGCCGAAGGGCCTACCGAAGGACTTGGCTAGGAAGACATCGCGTTGCGGCGTTTGGCGAGCCGCGAAGTGATCCGGCTCGCTCGCTTCTTGGGAATGACCCCCTTGCTGGCTACCCGCCGAAGAATGCCTTCGGCCGTTCGAACCGCTGTCGTGGCTGCTGCCGCATCGCCCGAGTCCAGCGCAATACCGGCGGACTTCAAGGCGGACTTCACGCGCGTGCGCGACGTCTTGTTTCTGGCTGCGCGCTTCAGATCCTGACGAGCGCGCTTCTTGGCAGACTTGTGGTTGGCCAACTCTGGGGTTCTCCGTTTTGGGGCGCCGCAAGATAGGCGTTGCCGTCACCTCTGTCTACCGGCATCCGCGCATCCTGATCGCGGATCACTTCAGAATGGCGAACGACGGGCCGATAGGTCAGTTGAACCGGTGGGTTCCAGAGGGGATTGCATTGACTGGGCGCTGGCTGAAGTGGGCAGGGATGGTCTGCTGCGCGATCGCGTGGGCGGGGGAGGCGATCGCCGAGCCTGACGCCCAGGTCCCGGTCCAAGCGCAACCTACTGTTTCACAACAGTATTCTGCAATTCTGCCGACTTTTGAACCGGCGGAAATCGAGCCCCCTGGGGTTCCGGGAATGACGGAAGTCCGAAGGGCTTGGAATACGTCCGCTCTATCGCTCGAGAAACGCGTCGACAAGACCCGCCGGGCTGGGTTGGAAATCGGTGTCTGGAACCTGGACGCCGCAGCCCGCTCGCTGGTCGCATCGGGGAACTCCCGGCCGACCGTCGAGCAGGCGCGGGCGGCCGTCGCTCTGGCGCCAGATCTGCCGATGGCCCGGATGGCATTGGCTCGAGCCCTGTGGCTGCAAGAACGTTCTCCCATTTCGGCGATTCGCGCGACTTGGGCAGCGTTGGCGGCGATCCCCCGGCATCTCGAGGCGTCTGTGTGGTTCGCTGGGATCAGCGCGTACGTACTCGCGCTCGCGTTGATTTACGGTGGCCTGTTGTGCCTGGCCGTCTCGGCAGCGGTGGTATCGCTGCATGCGGCCCACGACCTCGGAGACACGGTTTCGAATGAGATGCCCACGTTCGCCCGCGCAGCACTGCTCGCGGCAGCGATCCTGTTGCCGCTCGCATTGGGCCAGGGATTGGTGGGCGCTGGCCTGGGTTTGCTCGCGCTCGCTGCGCTCTATGGTTCGACGCGCCAGAGGTTCGTTCTCGTGCTGGCCTCAGGAGCTGTCGTGGCGGGGATGTATCCGGTAGCCCAGCTCGCAGGCGCGGCATTGACCGCCTATTCACACGACCCCGTCGTCGCCGCATCGTATTCGTCCACCGAAGGGTTCATCACGCCGGTCGACCGATTGCGGCTCGAGCAAAACGCCAGAACCGATTCGCTCGCTGTCCACGCTCTGGCGGTGACCGAACGGCGATCCGGCAACCTCGCGGCCGCCGACGCGCACTACCAGCGGATTCTGGCAGAGGACTCGAGTAGCCAGGCGACACTGAACAATGCTGCCAACGTTCGACTGACGTTGGGCCACATGGAACTCGCGTTGGATCTGTATCGCCGTGCTTCTGAAGCCGGTGAATCGGCGCGGGTGCTGTTCAACCTCTCTCAGGCGTATGGCGCGTCTTTCGCGGTCGATGACCTGACCCGAACCCTGGCCAACGCGCAGCGACTCGACGGAAACGTGGTCGCGGAACTGACTCGTCTGCAAGGAAGTGACGAGACGGGCTTTACCATCGATCTACCAGTCGATCGGCGAATGCTGTGGGATCGGGCCTACCACGGGGCGGCCGCCCATGCCTTGGCCGCCGAATTCCGTTCTGGACTGGCGCCCGGCCTGTTGGGAAGCCAATGGTGGGTGACGGCTGCCGCATTTGCATTGGTTGTCATCGCGGCATCGCTCGCGTCGATGCGGTTGCGGGCGTCGCGTCTGTGTAGCCGCTGTGGCCGCCGTCTGTGTCCGAGATGCGACCGGGAGTTCGGGGGCGGCGAGATCTGTGAGGGCTGCACACGGCTGTTCCACCAACCAGAGACAACCGACCGATCGCTCCGCCTGGCGCGAATCAACGTGTTGCGACACCGCGATGAGCGGATGAGCCGCATCGTATTACTGGCCTCGATCCTCGTCCCCGGATACGCCGGTCTGATCGCGCGTCGTCATGGCTGGAGCCTGGTCGGTTCGATTGCGGCGGCGTTGGCGATCGCTGCGCTCGTGTTTCGCAATGGGGTAGCGATTGATCCGATGGTGGCCGGAGCGGCTGCGCCGGTGTTCTTCGGCCTGATCGCGGTCACGAGTCTCGCGATCCATGCGGTCGCGGTCTGGGTCTCACTCTCCGCGGCGGAGCGCACCTGACCATGTCGGTATCGCTGAGAGGCAATCTCAAGGACTTCGGCATTGCCGATGTCTTCCAACTGATCGGTCAACAGCGCAAGACCGGTGTGCTGGAATTTCAGGACGACGGCGAGCGGATCCAGGTCTTGTTCGATCGCGGTGCCGTAGTTTCAGCCGCGCACGTCGGACTCTGGACGCACGCTGCCCTCGGCGAAATGTTGCTGCGCTGTGGCCTTCTCACGCGGGAGCGCGTCGACCACCTGCGGCGAGAGTGTGAAGAGTCGGCTCAGATGTTGCCCAACGTCGTGATCGCTCGCGGCTGGCTCGAAGCCGAGGAGCTTCGCCAGATCGAAGACTTGTTGACCGGTGAGACGATCTTCACGGTTCTTCGCTGGCAGGCCGGCTCGTTCGACTTTTCGGCGCAGGAAGTGGAGCACGATCGCGACTTCGACTCGCTGCTCGGCGCGGAACAGATCCTGATGGACGGCCTCCGGATGGTCGACGAGTGGCACAGCTTCGCGGAACTCGTTCCGTCGGAAGAAACGGTATTCCAACGCACAGGCTCGTTTCCACAGTACATCCAACGGGCGGGAAACGACGGAGAGCGACAACGCGCAATGGCAGAGCGTATTCATTCGCTCGTCGACGGCCGGCTCAGTGCCCGGCGAATCATCGATCTGTCGCTGCTGGGCACATTCGATGCCGTGCAGTCGCTGGCCAATCTGCGTCGTGTTCGCGTGATCGAACCGGTGGATCCCGCTGGTCTCGAGGAACTCGAGGGAGTCGATCAAGCCGTGGTCTCGCGATTGCCGAAGGCCGGCGGCGTTGGAGCGGTCGTCATACCGTTGGTGTTGCTGGTGCTCGTGACGTTGCTCGCGCAGTTCGATTGGAGATCGGGCTCGAGCAGCGTGTTCCCGATCGACCACCGCACCCAGATGGAGCTCGTCCAGCGCAGTTTCGAGACGCGGCGGGTGCGACATGCGCTCGAGACGTACTACTTCTCCAACGGTCACTGGCCCGTCGATCTCGAGTCGTTGCGTTCCAGCGATTCATTGGCGTCGACAAATGCCGGACCCTACTATTACGCCAGCCGCGATGGCGGAGCCTGGCTGCTTGGACCGGACCGTTGAGGGAACCCACTGACCCCGAAAGTGACTTCGAAGTCGAAAGACGAACCGAATAAGACAAACGACGCCACGACCCGGCAAACCCTCGTCTTCGACGACAATCGAATCGCAGCGGAGCTCTACGGCGAGGGGGATCGGACGCTTCGCGTGATCGAGCAGGAACTCGGTGTGGATGCCCGGGCTCGAGGCAACGAGGTCCGACTCCTCGGCAGCGAAGCCTCGGTCGGACTCGCGCGGAAGGTCCTGGAAGAACTTTACGGTGTAGCTCGCGGCGGGACCGAAGTCCGAGCGCGCGACGTTCGTCAGGCCATTCGGATGTTGGCCGAAGAGCCGGAAACGAAGATCGCGGACCCCGATGCAGAGGTTCTGTCGACGGTCGGGGGCCGCCGCACGATCGCGGCAAAGAATCTCAACCAGCGCCGATATATCGAGCTGATGCGCAGCCACGATGTGGTGTTCTCGGTCGGTCCGGCGGGAACCGGCAAGACGTATCTGGCGATGGCGATGGCGA
>JAJDAM010000144.1 GCA_029261905.1 Deltaproteobacteria bacterium | reverse complement strand
GCGAGCTCGCTCCTGGGCCTGGCGCAGTCCTTCGCGAACGAGAGCGCGCGTAGGCTTCTCGAGCGACGGCGTCTGGGGCTCGGAAGCCGAGGGCAGGCTCGGTTGAAAATCGAACTTGCCGCGGTCCCACTCGAGCAGTCGATAGAACGCCTTTTCTCCAACAGCTACCCCGGTCGCAGCGTGAACCAGATCTCCATCGCGCAGTACCACGGTTCCGGTCTCGACCGCCCCATCGCCTGCATCCCGTGACAGCTCGACGACGCCGCTCTTTTGAGAAACGTGAAAGAGCTGAATCAAGTCCGCGAGCGGAAGCTGCGAGAGCTGGCCCTCGACCCCGTCCGTGTCGACGGCCTCGGGTTTCGGGCTCGCCTTGGGTTCCAGTCGCGCCAGCAATCGCTCGGCAAGTCGCGCCACCTCGTCGGCGCTGGCCGGCGGCGATATGACTTCACCCGACAGCCCACCGGTGGCGGCCTCGGCAGCCGTATCGGCCAGGAACACCAGTGACAAGTCGCCGGTCCGGGGATTGGTGGCCAGGATCTCGCCGAGCTGTTCGCCAGCGATCAGCGGCAGTCCGAGCTGAACCACGACGACCGTGGGCGGCTCGGCGAGCGCCGCCTCGAGTGCCGCCGCACCGTGCATGACGATGCGCGTCGGCAGCCCGAGTTCTGCGCAGGCAGCCTCGATCCGTCGCCCCCGGTCGCTGTCAGCATCGGCGATCAGCACCCCACCCAACGATTTCCCCTCCTGCGCCTTGGCGTAATAACAGGCGCAAAAACAATTCCGAGACGACTACGCGGCCAGATCCCTCTGGACGCGAAATGCCAGATGTTCGACCAGACTGCGGTCCGCTGTGTGAAACACGCGACCGCGCCCCATGTCCGTCACATCATCGCAGATCACCGCATAGGCAGGCCCTGCACCCAGCCGGATCACGAATGATGCTTCGTGGGTAGTTCGATCGGTCACCCAGCTGACCTGTTCATCGAGACCGGTCGGCCTCGCGGCCGCACTCAATATCGAGATCTCGACGTCCTTGTCAGCGTGGCTCCGCGATTCGCTCAATCCGTGCGAGACGGCGTTGGCAAAGATGCGTCCGGGAGAGGCATACAACAGCGCGCGGCCGGATGTGCTGCGCAAGGGTTCTGCCAACACGAGTTCCCCGATCTTCTCGACCATATCGCGTGACTCCGCGAAGCCGCGATCCAACAGCAGATCGAAACACTCCGCCAGCGAACGGCGGTCCAACTCCAGCTCGTGTACGAGGCTCGTCCGGTCCTGCTCGAGACGCTCGTCCAGCGTGCGCATCAGGCCCTCGAGCTGCGTGCCATCCACCGGGTACGTGACGACTGCGAGACTGAGCTGCGGTCGATGCTCGGCAGCCAAGCCCGCCATCGCCCCGTCATCAGCGAGTGCCTGCGCCAGGACCGAATCGAACATCTCGGCCGCTCGCCGCTTCAGCAGCGTCGCGCCCAACGTATCGGCTTCGGACATCAGCGCCATGAACTGGCCCTCGCCATCGAATCCCAACAGATCCGACGAGCGTTGCAGCCCCGAGAATCGCTGCACCACATCGCCCAGCCAATCCTGGCAGGCGCGTTCGCCGACGTCCTGGCGCATGGGGGCGAGCGGTGCGAACGACACTTTCAGGATCGAAAACGTTCGGCCGTGCCGAATCGACTTCTCGATTTCCTTCCGGACCGCGTTTTCGAAGTACTCGGTCGTGTACGCACCGGTCGTAGCGTCCGCGAGCGTGCGGCGCTCGAGCGCGCTGTGGCGGACCGCATTGACGAGTGCCGACTGGGCGAAACCGACGAACTTCTCGGCGCAGGAGCGATCGACCGCATCGAACCGATCTCCACCCAACTTGTCGGTCAGCCGGATGACCCCGCTCACGCGTGACTCGTCACGCAATACGAGCACCAGGGACTCCCCATCTTCTGCGGGTTTCCCCTGCTCGTCGACGACCTGGGAACGTGCCGTCCCGTCGCGAAATTCGGGGAGCAATTCCGAAATGGCCAACGCCTCGGGTTCCTCATCGATGCGGACCAATCCACGGGCCGAAACCAGCCGCAGCGTGTCCGCTCCCGCCTCGTCCGCGATCCACAGGATCCCTCCCTGCGCGCCCGTTTCGACGCACAGGCCATCGACGATTCGTTCGGTCAGCGGTTCGACCGAGAGGAACGAGAACAACGCCATCGCACGCTCGATCAGCGTGCGCTCGCCCATGTATTCGATGTTCTCGGCCAGTAGCCGAGCGTGTTCGACGCGAAGTCTCCGGCGGTGCAGCACACCTTCGAGCGTGCTGGCCAGCGTGTCGCGATCGAACGGCTTGAGCAGGTACTCCGAAGCCCCGAGCTTCATCGAATCGACGGCGGTTTTCACGTCGACGACGCCCGTCACGACCACGATGTCCTGGTCCGGGTCGAATTGCTTTACCCGGTGAACCAGTTCGTTGCCGTCCATCTCCGGCATGACGAGATCGGTGAGAATGACATCGAAGTTCGAACGCTCGAGCATGCTGAGCGCTTCGCGACCTCCGGAGGCCGTCTGTACCTCGAAGCCCTCTTCGGCCAGCATTCCTTCCAGCAGTTCGCGGAAGTAGCGTTGGTCATCGACTGCGAGGATGCGCCCTTTGGGCATCCGATTCCCCTACCTGTTCGCCTGGCCCACACGCGGCTCAGCCATGCCCGTCACGCCGATTCGAGTGTCTCGCTGACTCTC
>JAJDAM010000143.1 GCA_029261905.1 Deltaproteobacteria bacterium | reverse complement strand
CGATCGATTCTCGGCCCTCGCCCGGTGCGCTGAGAATTCGAACCTGCGCGTCGAGTGTGGCATCGGGCGGCGAGGCTTCTTCGAACAGATAGGTCTGGAGCCGGCGCAATGTGGTGGCATCGGAGCCGAGGGTTCTCGTTTGCTGGTCGAGATCGATGACCTGGTTCTCTTCACACTCGAAAGGAAGCCGATCTCCGGACGCGGCGGTTGCGAGTAGATCACTCGATCGGGCCGCGAGCGCAGCGACGAGGTCTCGCTCCGCCGGGTTCTCGATCGATACATCGAGCAGCAGCGTGGGAAGGCCCAGCCATGGATGCACGGAATCGCGGTCGAGGGCGACGCGAATGGCTCGCTCGAAGATGTCGGCGCGGTCGACGAGACGCTGCGCTGCGAGCTCTCGGAGGTACGCGTCGAGAATCGCGCGCAGCTCGGGTGCAGCGGTCTCGAGTGCCGCGGGTTCGATTCGCGCGAGCCGAAGCTCGGCCAGCGATGCAGCTACCGCTCGAGCAAACCCAGGGCCCGCGGCGATGGGTTCGAATCGCCCGAGCCCACTCGTTTGATCCCCTTCACCAACGCCTTCACCAACGCCTCCACCAACACCTCCACCATTGGCCTGGCTGTGGACGGCGCGCGCCACGATCGCTTCGGAAGCGAGCCAACCGACCGAAGCGACCTCATCGTCGACGACGGAGCGGAGCGACAACTCGGCAGCCACGCGACCGAGCGTCGAGCGATGCCAGCCAAACGATCCACCTCGCTCGATCGCCGCGCGTCGCACCAGATCGTTGGCCGCATCGCCGCTGGGTGCAACGATCAGGACTTCCTGGGCAGATTCGCGATCTGCGAGCCAGCGAGCCGCTCGTTCGATGCGGAGGTGCGCGCCAGAAGCCTGGACGACGGTCGTCGACACAGCGACATCCTATCCCCAGACCGCGCGGCACGCGAGGTTTCCATCCGTTCACCGAAGCGGCTGCTGCCAGCACCGGACACCTTGGCCGATGATCGCTGCGCGGAAAAGATGGAGGCGAGGGTCAGGCGACTTCGCTCACCGGCATCACCACACACTCGGGCTTCGGCGGATCCTGTTCGGGGAGCAGGAAACGCCAGAAGATCGTGCCCCGAGCATGCCCGCCGGTGTCGAGCCAGTTCGGAACGCCGGGATCGCGCTCTGAGATCACGATGCGATAGCGGCCCGCTTCGTCCAGGTCGAGTTGCGCGCCGTTGACCGACGAGGTTCGGCTGCGGTACTCGAGCGTTTGCATGTGTTTGTTCCAGAGCATCACGTTTGCAAACACGCCCGGCGGAAGCACGCCCGACATCACGAGCGCCTGGTCGGGAGCCAGATCCCAGTTCCCCATCGAGTAGACGATGTCGGCGGCGCCCGGAACCGGGAGGCCGCTGTCGCGAAAACTGTACGGCGTCGCGACGTCATTGGGGACGTCGGAAACGAATGGAATCTTCGGCGCATTGCCGGGTCGCGGCTGTCCGAGCGTGCCCTGGCGCAGCAGTGCCACGCCTTCTGCCATCCGTTGTGCGAACACTTCGTCCGATAGCGGCGGCGGCGGACCGACATCGTCGAGACACTCGATCTCGATGTGCACGGCTATCGCCGGATCGTTCTGCACCGACTTTTCGAGTTCGAAGTAACTGCGGACGATCAGGCAGTGCGCGTCGGGGTGGAGTTCGACCCAGTTGCCTGCCTGCTGGCTCGCGCTGAAAACGACCTCGTAACGGCCGTCGTCCCCGACTTCGAAATCCCGGTCGTTGACGTCGCCCAGCAGCAATCCGGCGAGAGCTCCGTCGGGCGCGGCGGCGTGTAAGGTGAACGAGGTGTAACACGCGCTATCGATCGTTCCGGTCACGCGATAGCTGCGGTCACCGCGGATCCGCGCGTAGTGGTAGATCGCGTCGGGATTGTCGCCCTGAAGCTTGCGCGCGGGCGAAACGATCGATGCGAAACGCGGGTGCTCGGGGTCGGCCTCGAAGAACAACTCCGACGCGATACTCAGCAGCTGACCTGCGTAGCGGTAGCCCTCGACGACGTCGATCGGATCGGAGAACCGCTCGGGCGAGTTCAAATAGCTGTCGCGGATTTCGCCGAGGGCGGCGATCAGATCATCGAAGACGGCTTGTGTCTTGGGTGCGTGGTTGGGGCTCATGCCTGCCGGCTCTCCGGTTGCTCTTGTGAGTCTGCATGACTCTCTGTACGGCTCTCTGCATTGCTCTCTGCATTGCGATCAGCCTCACTATACGAAACCGCTTCATCGAAAAACACTTGAGTTTTCAGGGGGATGCGCGTAGCTTGGTTTCGCGTAGCGAGCCGATCCAGGCCCGGTACCCGGTCCCAACCAGACCCAACCAAGATTGGAGTTGTGGGAGATGGCAGGCTTCGAGGCTCGTTTCGAGCGGCTCGAATTGAAGTATCTGATCGATGAGTTCACCGCGGACCGGGTGCGCCGCGATATCGAGCCGTTTTGTCATTCGGACTCTCACAACGCTGTATTCCAGGGAACGGGTCGGCGGGGCTACGGAATCTCTTCTTTGTATCTCGACAGCCCCGGCCGGGCACTTTTCTGGGCGAAGGAACGCGGCGACCCCGAGCGCTTGAAGTTACGGGTTCGCACCTACACGGGTTCGCCGATCGCCGTGCTCGAATTGAAACGCAAGATTTCGGATGTGATCAGCAAGACCCGGGCGAGCGTTGCTCGCGACGAGGTCGAGGCGATCGCGAGAGGTTGCCTCCCCGAACCGACCCACCCCGAGACGGATCGATTTCTGAACGATTTCGCTCTGACTTCGATGAGCCTCGGCGCCCAGCCGACACTCCACGTGCGCTACGAGCGCGAAGCCTATTCGAGCGACGTAGACACGTATGCGCGTGTCACCTTCGATCGACACATCGGCGTCCAGGCTACCCATGACTGGAAACTCGAAGGGAAGCCCGACGGCTGGGTCGCGTTCGATGACTACCGGCGCATGAACCAGCGCGAGCGCACCGTGGTACTCGAGCTCAAGTGCCAATCGATCGTCCCGTGGTGGATCACGAATCTGGTCCGCAAACACGCGTTGAAGCAGCAATCGTTTTCGAAGTACGGAATCGGCATCTATCTGACGGGTCTGCTCGCTGGCGAGGGGACTTTGCCGCGTCGTTCGGCTGGAGCATTGGTATGAACACCGACGAACTGTTCACTCAATTCGAACGGATCGCGACTGGCGGGAGCTGGGTGACGCCGCTCACCGCGCTCGTCGCCGCATTCGTTTTCGGCCAGTTGTTGGCGTGGACCTACGAGCGAACCTATAGCGGCCTCAGCTACTCGCGCGGCTTCAGTCACACACTGGTCCTCGTCTGCATCAGCGCATCGATCCTGGTGCTATCGATGCAGTTCTCGTTGGTCGCGGGGCTCGGGTTGTTCGGTGTCCTGTCGATGATTCGCTTTCGTACGGACCTGAAGACACCACGCGATCTCGTGTTCGTGATGGGGTCTGCGTGCGTCGGGGTGGCATGCGGGGTGGGTGCCATCATCGAGGCGTCGTTGGGCTCGGGTGTCTTCGCGCTCGTTGCGCTCTACCTGTTTCTCGGGCCGTTCGGGTCGAGATCCCGCTTCGACGGCGTACTGCGATTTCAGTTGCCGGCACACGTCGATGCGGAACCGAGCCTCACCCGCCTGATGCGTTTGCATTGCCGACGGCGTCACCTGTTGTCGACGGCGGATTTTGCAGACGGCACGCAGCGAGAGCACGTCTATCAGGTAAAGTTCTTCGATGACCGCGATCGGGAAGATCTGCTGGAAGCATTGCGACAGGATCTCGGCGCATTCGAGACGCGCTTGATGCTCCAGGATGCCACGTCGGAATATTGATGGCTGACAAAGTTCGAACAGCACGACGCAGCGCGCAACGCGGTTTCGGCCGTGTGTTCGACGCGTTGGGCGCGCGACCGTTTGGCATCGTGGTCTTCGCGTTGAGCGCCGCACTTCTCGTATACCTGCAGGTCGGCGTTGCCGGGAGCATTCGCGCCGACGCGGTCGCGCTGGCACCGATGATCGATCATCCCGCGAGCGTCGCTTCGTTCGTCACCGAGGTCTACGTGAGTGCGGGAGATGCGGTCGATCTGGGAACGCCGTTGGCGGAGCTGTCGCCGCACTTCATCGATCGCGAACTCAGCAGGATCGATGTCGAAGTCCGAAAACTGCTGCAGGAATCGAAACTCGCGCAGGCGCGATTGCTGGTCGAAGAACAGCGTTGGCTGAACCCACAGTTCAGGCTCCGTCCGGATCGGCCCTCACTCGAGCAACCCACCGAGGCGCTGTACGCGAAAGAACTCGAAGTGATGCAGGTGCGCCGCAAGCAACTGTTGGAAGACAGAGAGGCACTGACGATCACGGCGAGCTTTTCGGGTCGCGTCGTTGCGGTCGCCGAGCCCGGCAGCGCGGTCGGGATCGGCAGTTCGGTCGCTTCTGTGAGCCCCGAGTTCGCCCAGGAGATCGTCGCCTACGTTCCGTCGGACATGGGGCCGTCGGCGATTCCCGTCGGTGCGGCGGTTCACATATCGCGCCCCGCGTTCGCTTGTCGGGGCGCCGCCGAGGTGTTGCGCCGCGGCGCCACCGTGCAGGAAGCACCCGGTCAGCTCCGAAGCATGTTTCGCTTTCCGGTCCACGGCACGCCCGTGTACATCTCGATCCCGTCGGATTGCCAGCTTGGCGTGGGGCAGGTTCTCAGCGTCGAATTCTCACGCGCGGTCCTGTAGTAGCGCCGCTGAAGATGCCCGGGCGTTCGCACTTTGGAAGTCTGACGAGAGTCCCGACGGGAACTCTGACCCGAGTTCTGATGTGTGCGTTCGCAGTGGCTTGCGCGACGCCATCGGTAGAGCCGGCCGAACACGCCGAGCGCATCGCGATTGCGGAACAAGGGCTCGAAGAAGATCCCACGCTGCAAGCCCACCGCGCTGCGGTCGCTGCGGCGCGTGCGAATGAACAGCGCCCCAAACTCGTCGATGGGGTCGAGCTGCGCGCCGGTGACGACTACCTGTCCGGTGAGCACCAGGTCCACGCGCTCGCGCGCGTGAAGGTCGAGAACCCCATCGAACTGCGCGCCGAGCGGGAGGCCCTTCGAGCCCAGACCGAGATCGAAGTCACGCGCCTCGAAGAGGCTTCACTCGAGCGCCGCGTGGCGCAGTGTTTTCCATCGGTCGAGGCGCTGGTTCGGGATCAACAGGACGCCATCTTCAGCGGCTTCGCGGATCGCCAGAAGGTCCTGCTGCAGTGGAATGACGATTGGCGCACATCGGGTGTCGTCGACGAGTTGAGTGGAGTGCGATTCGAACTCGACAGCAGGATCAAACTCGCGACGCGCCGACCGCCGCCGGCTGCAGACAATCTGCACGCCGACATGCAGCTGCCAGAGATCACTCCAGCGGATCGTGGCGAGTTGGTTCGCAGCAGCGAACAATTGAGTTTGGCGGTACGCGAACATCATCCCTCGATCGCAGTGCGCAACGCGACGGCTGCGCGCTATCAGCGTCTGGTGGACCGGGCCCGCGCGCGGCGATTGCCCTCGTTGCGCTTCGTCGACCTCGGATACGAACACCGGACGGACCGTTCACGAGATGGCGTCGGGGGACAGCTGGCTTTCGAAGTTCCTTTTGGTGGGCAGGCTCGAGCCGAAATCGATCGCTTCGAGGCATTGGGTCGGCAACAGCGCTCCGAGGCCGATGCGCTGGTCTCCGATCAGGTTACGTTGAGCCTGCAGGCTCTCCAAGATGTTGCCGATTTCGAATCTCGTGCGAGTCAATGGCGCGAACTCGAAGAACTCGCCAGCAACGCAGAGCAGATCGCCGATCGTTGGTGGAAGGGGCGGCTCGCCAAGCCAGAGCAAGTCGCAGCGCTGCTCGACAACGCGTACGCGGCTCGCATCGCGGTTCTCGAGGCCCGCGAGCGCGCTGCCAGTGCCGGCTGCACGCTGCTGGCGATGACCGGGATCTCGCTGGACGCGTGGCCGCGCCAGTAGTCGGTTGTTACCGATCGCCCGGCAGCTCGGGGTGGACAAGCCTGGTGAGACTGCGATCCCTCGAGCCAAGCAGGCTAGGGGTTGAAAAAGCAGAAGTGACTGGGTTGGCCGCCGAATCCTGCCGGCGGTGAGTTGATCTGGCCCTGAGCGATCGCGCGCTGGGTGTTGACGAAGTTACGAACTTCGTTCAACGGCGTCGTCAAATTTCCGGTAATCGGCGTCAGCAGTGTTTCCATGCGGTTGATTTCCGCATGCAGCGCTGTTTCGTCGAACACATTGTCGAGCTGGTTCTGAAACTCGGCCAGAAACAAGGTTTTCGAGGTCGCGATCTCATACAGTCGTCGAGCCAACGCGGCCCGCGGCACGATCGGGTCCGCGTGAACCGGGTCGCCAGTTCGTCCCGGCAGCGGATTGCCGGGGCCGAAGGTGTCGTCGGTGCCCCACGGAATGAACCGGATCAGGCCGTCGGCCGGGTCCACGTAGAACCAGAAATTGTTCTGGTCGTCCGCGTAGCCGTCCCAGTGGCCGATCATTCCTTCTGCGACCCAGAATCTCAGGAAGTCGGGCACATCGACCAAGGCCGAGACCGCGGCGTAACGCTGTGCGTCGGTCAAGCCCGGATCCTCGAGCGCGGTCGTCAGCGCGTCGATCTCGGTGGTATCGGCGGCCGCGCTCGCAGTCTTCGGCTCGACGGTGTTGCGGAACGAGCCGGGCCAGAAGTCGGTCAGGGTGCCCTCGTAGAGCCGTCCCTGGTCGGAGTCGCTGCCGAAGTTCTTGCGCAGGAACGGATCCTTGATGCTGTCGACATGGCTGTAGATGTCGTCGACGACGGTCGTTTCGGCCATGCCGTCGAGCGTGATGACCGTCACGTGTGCGAAGTTGCAACGCGGAGCCGGAACACCCGCCTGTCGCATCAGGTCGTAGCCGAGACACTGGGTCACGTGGGCAGCATCTTGCAGATTGTTGTTCAGCGTCAATCGGTCCATGCTGTTGAGCTGGACGCCGTTACTCTCCTGCTGACCGATGACTTCGTCGAACTTGACTTTGAACGACGGCTTGATTTCGGACAGAGAACCGAAGAATCCCTTCTTTCGGATGCCGACGTTGGCGAAGGTCTGCCCATCTACGGTCACTTCGCTGTCGACGAAGGTGTATGGCGCAGTCAGGCTGCTGAACGGCGCGGTCCCGCAGCTCGGTGAGGCGAGCAGACCGAACAGGTCGATCGCTTCGACGCGAATCAGATCCCAGTCGGTTTCCTGCAGCTTGATCGTGATCTCGATCAATCGGTCCGGGTCGAACATGAAGTCCGATTGGTCGGTGTGAAGCGACGCGACCTGGCAGGTGGG
>JAJDAM010000142.1 GCA_029261905.1 Deltaproteobacteria bacterium | reverse complement strand
GAAGAGTTGCGAGAGATCGAATGAGAGAGTTGGCGGGAATGAGTGTGTTGGTGACGGGTGGCGGGTCGGGAATCGGCGCCGGCACTGCGCGTTATCTGGTTGCGGGAGGCGCGCGGGTCACGATTTGCGGGCGACGGCCCGACAAGCTGGCTGCGATTGCGGCGCAGATCGGCGAGGGCTGTCGTGCCGTCGTTGCCGACATCACGAAGGGCGCCGACCGCGAACAGGCCGTGGCGCAAGCACTCGAACACGGCGATGGGCTCGATGCGCTGGTCAACAACGCAGGGAACATGCTGCGCGGGGACATCGACGAGCTCGATGAATCCGCGCTGGTCGAGTTGTTTCACACCAACGTGGTCGGTGGCATGCTGTTGACCGGATTGTGTGTGCCGGCGCTGTCCGAGCGTCGTGGCGCGGTGGTGTTCCTGGGGTCGGTCCATACGCGGCGGGCGTTTCCCGGTGCGTCTGCGTATGCGGCGACCAAGGGCGCGATCTCCGCGCTGACCCAGGTTCTGGCGGCGGAACTCGGACCGAGCGAGATCCGCGTGAATTGCGTCGTTCCCGGTGCGGTCTTTACCGAGATCAACCAGCGCGCGGGTCTGTTCGACGACGCAGCCGCTCTGGATCGATTGAACGCAATGGCCCCTTTGCATGCGCTCGGGCGAATCGGAAGCGAACAAGAGGTGGCCGAGGCGATCGAATACCTGATCCGGTCCGAGTGGACGACCGGGGCGATTCTCGACGTCGATGGGGGCCTCGGGCTGGGCGTGACGCAGGAGGCTTGAACTTCCGTACCACAGCCTGACGCCCGCCGAACCGCTGGATGCGAAGGCCTCGAAACCATATCTTCGCGAGCGGAGGATCGTTGGAATGGAGAAACTCGTCTACGTGTTGTGGAAGCCGGCCGATGCCACGCCAGCGGAATTCAAAGCGGCAATGCTCGGCGACGTCTGCAAGCGGATTCAGGAACTCGGGGTTCACGGCCTGACGGTGAACCTCGCCGACGACTCCATCGGCGATGCCGTTTCCGCACGGTTGACTCGTCTCGATCCGCCGCTCGACGGCACCTTGAACTTCTGGATCGATTCTGCAGACGATCGCGGCCCTTACGAAGAGGCGATGGCCACGGCGACCTCACGCAGCGCCGGCTATCTGGTCGTCGAGTCCGTGCCGATCGTCAATCGAGAGCGACGAGCCGCCGCGGGCGAACGCACACCCGGAATCAACATGATCGCTTGCCTGGAGCGCCCGAAGAGAATCGCCTGGGATGACTGGATCGAACACTGGCACGGCCCGCATCGTCAGGTCGCACTCGAGACGCAATGCACGTTTCACTATGTACGCAACGTCGTGGTTCGGTCATTGACCGATGGCGCTCCGGCCTGGTCTGGCATTGTGGAAGAGGGGTTCCCGGCCGAGGCGATCACGGATCCCATGATCTGGTACAAGGGAAACGGATCGAAGCAGGTCATGACGGAAAACCTGCAGCGCATGATCGAAAGCTGCCAGGTGTTCTTGGATCTCGATCGCGTGGAGTCCCATCCGTTGGCCGAGTATCGGTTGATCGGTTGACGATCAGCCGCCTGCGCTTCCGGAGCATTCCGGATCGAGGCGAAGAGTTTCGGATTCCTAGCACGATTTCAATCGGGCGATCACCTCGGCGGCCTTCGGGTCGAGCGTGGGGTCATCGGGCATCGGAAAGGTGATCCAATCCGACATCTCGCCGTACCATTCGGCCAGGACTTCGGCAATTTCGTCGTAGGGTGCAGATGGAACGGTGGCATCGAGCAGCGTGTCGGGAATCTGTCCGGAAAGATCGTTCCACTGGCCACTGGCGACGAGAGCCTTCAGCCGTGGGCCGAGATCGTTGAACCCGAGCAGTTCCAGACTCTTCCAGTACGCGGGTGTGGAATACAGAAACCCGAGCAATTGTCGGGCGGTTTCCCTCTCGGTGTTCGTCTGCTGCGAACTCGGGCCGGTCGCACACAATCCTCCGATCATCAGCCGGGCCGTATTGCCGGCCCGGCCTGCGCGTTTTGCGCCGGCCATCAGCTTCGGAAGGATGGCTTCGCGCACGTAGCGCGGCGCGGTGTTGGTGGGGTGGGTCATCATTCCATCAGCGATCTCGCCCGCGAGTGCCAGCATGCCGGGACCGATCGCACCGAGATGGATCGGCGGTGGTCCGTCGGCGAGTGGGCCTGGATTGAAGAAGGGCTGCATGCGGCTGAACTGGTAGTGGGTGCCGTCGAAGTTCAGCGCTGAGCCGTTCTGCCAGCAACCGAAGATGGCTCGCAGCGAGCCGACGTACTCGCGCATTCGCGGCACTGGAGGCGTCCACGCGACACTGTAGCGGTGGACGATGTTGCCTCGAACCTGGGGACCGAGTCCGAGTTCGAAACGGCCCCCGGATGATTCCTGGAGGTCCCAGGCCGCGTGAGCCACAGTCATCGGACTGCGAGGGAACGCAACCAGAACGCTCGTCGCGACAGTCAACCGTCGTGTGGCCGCGAGTGCGGCGCCGGCGGCGAGCAGGCCGTCATGGACGGCCTCGGGGACGTTGAGACCGTCGTAGCCGAGTTTCTCGGCACGCCGTGCATGGTCGGCGATCTTCGACAGCGGCATGCGCTGATCCATCGTTGCGAAGACTCGGAACATGACGATTCGCCGCTACGAGTTCTGCTCGCAGGCCTTCTTCGCTTTCTTCCAGTTCTTGATCATGGTCTGGAAGTGCGTCGGGTTGTAGATGTCTTCTTCATAGGACCACTGCCCACTTCCCGCGTATTTGAGCAGCGTGAAATTGTACGCCTGGTGGAGACTCCCATCGCCCGGGTCGACCATCCGGTTCCAAACCTGACAGGACACCCAGCCGCGTTGCTCGTCGATGATGTACCACTCGACCGGGAAGTATTTCATGTCGGGGTTCTGGGCCATCGTTCGACTGATCCAGGATCGAATCGCTTCGCGGCCGCCCATCACTCCGAACAGGTGTTCGTTGTACGTCGCATCGAGCGTGAACTGGTCGGCCCAGGCGTTCCAATCGCCCGAGACGCCGGCCTCGAGGGCGACGGCTTGATAGTTCTCGAAGGCTTGCTCGATCTCGAGTCGTGTCCAACGTGCCATGGTGGTGGGGCTCCTGTACTGGAATCCAGCCTTCGCGGGTTCGGGACTCTGGGTTTGGGAGGATGCGGGGTTCAAAGTTCCAACGAGGATTGAAATTCATCCCGAACGGGCAGCGTGCCTAAACTCCCGGTTTTGCGCCACCGAAACAAAGCAGATGGGGAATCGCAGCGTTCTGGTTTCGGATGCCGATTCGGTTCGGAGCCTGATCGCTCAAGCCCCGATCGTGGCATTTTCGCTGGACCTCGACGGTGTGTTCACGGCTGTCGAGGGTGGCGGACCCTCGGCGGTCGGGATGGACATTCGAGCCGCGCTCGGTCAGTCGGTGTTTACGGTCTTTGCACCCGATGACGACGTCGCATTGAACTGCCGAAGGGCGCTGCGGGGAGAGCAGTTCACTGTCGTTGTGCACGCCGGGGAGCGGGCGTTCGAAACCCGCTATTCGCCGATCTACGACGAGGCGGGCGATCTGGCCGGGACGTTGGGTGTTTCGGTGGAAGTCACGGACCGAGAGAATGCGGTCGCAGAACTTCGGGCCCGCGAAGAACGCTACCGCGCCTTCATCGAACACGCGCACGATTCGATCGTAGAGATCGATCCGGAAGCGCGAATCCTGTATGCGAGCCCGCGGTTCGCCGAGATCACCGGCTACCCCCACGACCAGATCGCCGGCCGCAGCGGATTGGACTTCATTCACCCCGAAGACCTCGCGATGGTGAATGAACTGCGAATCCATGCGATGGAGACGGAGACAGAAGTCGAATTGTTGTTTCGGTTCCTGCATGCCGACGGTTCCTGGCGTTGGTTCGAGTTGGGTGGCCGTCCGTTTCGAACGTCGACAGAGGCCCTGCGCGCGGTCTTGATCATTCGCGATGTGACGCAGCGGATCCGAATGGAGCAACGGCGACTGGGGCAGTTCGAACTCGAAACGAGAATCGGCGAGTTGTCGCAGCGATTGATGATGGTCGATTCGCGCGATCTCGAGCAGAGCATCGAGAAGGAACTCGAGGCCGCGGCGGCGATGGCGGGAGCGGACCGTTGTTATCTGATTCTGGCGGTCGGAAACGGAGACGAGCCGCGCACGTTCGAGTGGGCTGCGCCGGGTGTCGGCGGACGCAGCGCGCTGTATTCGAGCGCCGAGCGACAGAGCCACCCCTGGGCTCGGAAGAGACTGATGGCGGGCGAGGTGATCCACCTGCCGGACATCGAATCGCTGCCCGATGAGGCGTCCGCAATGCGTGACGAGTTGCGCGCCGCGGGCGTGCGATCTCAGCTGTTGATTCCGGTGTTGGATGGCAGCCGGCTCACAGCCGTGATGGGGCTGCGCCGTGTGAGCGAGCAGAAGGAGTGGTCTGACTACGAAATTCAAGTGCTTCGTCTGGTGGCGGGATTGTTCACGGTCGCGATGCACCGGCGCGGCGCGGAGGCGGCGCTTCTCTCCAGCGAGGAGCGCTTTCGCGCGATGGCCGAGAATGCCCAGGACGCGATCATGGAGGTGGGATCGAATGGGACGGTCCTCTATGTCAATGCGAGCTGCGAAGCGCTGCTGGGGTACTCGCCAGCGGAATTGATTTCGATGCCGGCTTTCGAGTCCGTGCATCCCGACGACAGGGAGCGAGTGGCCCGGTCGTATTCGGTTGCGGGGCCGGATCTCGCGGGGACGATGATCTATCGCGGCCGCCATCGAGACGGCACAGACCGATGGCTCGAGGCCAGTGGGAAAGGCTTTCGGGACCTCGCGGGTGAGTTCCGAATGGTGGTGGTGATTCGGGACGTGACCGAGCGCGAGAGCAATCAGCGCGCGCTGGAGAGACAACTGCTGCTCGAAAAAGAGATCGCCAGCTCGTCGCGCCGATTCCTGGCGCTGTCCGGAAGCGAGGTCGATGCCGGCATTCGCCAGGGGGTCGCTGCGGTCGGCAAATTGGCGGTGGTCGCGCGCTGTTGGTTCGTTCCGATGAAGAAGAACGGCCGGTGGGAGCAGACCGCGTATGCGTGGAGCCAGTCGGGAGAGCCGACACCGGAAATCGAGATGGCGGAACTTCAATTCGGGACACCGTCCGAGGCGATTCAGACCGATCCGCAGGTGATCCTCGTGACGCGTGTCGAGGACTTGCCTCCGGAAGCCGATCGCGGGCGGGCCGTTCTGAGTCGGAGAGGGGTCCGTTCCTTTTTGGGGATCCCCCTGGTCAGTGACCTGGGTGTCGTGGGCTTCATGGGCTTCGAAGCGCTGCACGCAGAACGCGCCTGGGATGACGAAATGATCCGGCTGCTTCGCCTCGTGGGTGAGCTCTTCGTGAGTGCACTGAAGCGAAAACACGCTGAAGTGGCGTTGGCGAGCAGCCAGGCACAGCTCGTGCAATCTCAAAAAATGGAGGCCGTTGGAACACTGGCCGGTGGCATCGCCCACGACTTCAACAACCAGCTCGCGGTCATTTTGGGGAACGCTCGCCATCTTCTGGGTCGAATCGGCCGGGACGCCGAGCTTCACGATTCGCTGCACGACCTCGAGCGCGCCGCGGATCACTGCGCCCAGCTGACCCAATCGCTGCTGGCGTTTTCGCGGCAAACACCCGCAGAGCCGAGATCGCTCGACCTCGCGCAAGCGCTTCGCGATGTCAAAAAGCTGCTGGCTCCGATGATCCCCAGCTCCATCGTGATCGAAGTCGATTCGGGGCACGATCTGCACTGGGTCATGGCCGATCCCGTCCAGCTGCAGCAGGTCATCGTGAATCTCGCCGTCAACTCCCGCGATGCGATGCCGGACGGCGGCGAGTTGTTGATTCGCGCTCGCAACAAGGAGCTGGGGCCGGGTCCGGCCGAGTTGCTGGGCTTGGCACCGGGTCGCTATGTCGAGATTTCGGTCGCGGACACCGGCGTCGGGATGGACGACCGCACCCAGGCGAGGATCTTCGACCCGTTCTTCACGACCAAGCCTCCGGGCCAGGGCACCGGACTCGGGCTCGCGACGGTGTATGGAATCGTTCAGGAGAGTGGTGGCGCGATCGAAGTGGAAAGCCGACCGGGTCGCGGAACCACTTTTCGAGCGTTTTTGCCCTGCTCACTGCAGGGTGTCGATGGAATGGACGAATTGGCGGAGGCGGGGCGCGTGGATGGGACCGAGACGGTACTCCTCGTCGAAGACGAGGACGCTGTCCGCCGTCTCATCCACCGCACTCTGTCGGACCACGGGTACGAGGTGCTATCGGCGACCGACGGAATCGATGCGCTTCGCATCAACCAGTGTCACGATGGCGAGATCGATCTGGTCGTCACCGATCTCGTGATGCCGAACCTGAGCGGTGAGGAACTCGCATCGAGATTGTTGCTGAGCCGTCCGGAATTGCGCGTGCTGTTCGTTTCGGGCTATTCGGAGCGCATCCCGACTCTCCCCGGGGCGAGGTTGCTCGGCAAGCCTTTCGAGGCGACCGCATTGTTGAGCGAGATTCGCGAACTACTCGACCGACCGGACTCGGAAGGGGACTGAGTCCCCGGGTCGTCATCGATTGGGCCTCGGGCCCGTTGGTTTTGGATTGCGCAGCTCTCGCACGACCCGACGAACGGCAACGTCGTCACGGGTGCTGTGAAACTCCAGCTCGGGATAGCGGCGACGTGTGTGATCGATGCCCAGCAGCAGCTCCGCGATCAGGAAGTGGTGTTGATCGATTCGTGCGAAATAGACGTCGCGGTCCAATTGGTTGAGTTGGCTGATTCCAATGGCGAGGTTCGGATCTCGGCCGTCGAAGATCAGGTGAACCGGATCGACAGACCAGAAATCAACCCCTTGTTCGATCCCGTAACTGCGCGGCGCAGACTTGCCGTGTGCAACGAGGTTGGGCTGAACGATCGAACCCTGCGCGACGGTGGCGTCGGTCAGACCCAGCCGATCCAGGGTGCGCAGACCACTGAAATAGGGGATCGCCCCAACGCAGCAGACCGCGATATGCGTATCGGGCGCCAGCACGCCGCGCTCGACGAGGGTGCGCAGGAAGTGTCCCTCGATGGTGACGCCTTCCAGAAACAACCGGTGTTCCTCGGAGCGCAGACCGGCGAAATGGCTCGTGAGCAATCGGATTCTGTCTCGGTGGCGTTCTGCCACTGCACGCAATCCGGGCAGTCGGTAGAGCGTCGCCTCGTCGGGGGAGAGGTAGGCCTGCGCGACGGGATCGGTGAGGTCGCCCGGGAAGCCGTAGCGAAACTCGTTCGGGTAGCCGTTGTGAGCGCGAATCGGCAGTTCGCTCGAGAGTCCGACGAACACAGCCAGATACGCGGCGACCGCGATCGTCGATGCCCGGCCGCGCATGGAGTCGGCCGCACCGACTGCGATCAACAGGAAGGCGAAACTGAAGTAGAGGTCCAGAGGCCGGTATTCGAAGTGGTCTCCGCCGATCGACGCGATGTAGATCGCGTGTGGGATGCAGATCGCACCGAAGACGATCGGAATCAACGATCGACCCTGGCGCCGATGCGCGATCACGCCCGCGACGAGCAGCGGGATCCACAACACCAGGGCGTATTCGAGTGCGAACGCCTCGAGATAGGGCCACCCCAGCTCCCACCAGGCGCGTCCATCGACTTTCGCGTAGTAGGTGTTCGGGAGCCACGAACCGTAGTACGCGAAGCGAAACAGGTAGTGGGATCCGACGATCGCCCAGTACGAAATCGCCGAGGCCAGCACCCATGCCAGCCGAAGTCGCAACACGCGCCAACGCCAGACGACGGTCACCGTCAGCGCGCATGCGCTGATCAGCAGGCCATCGGGACGCGTGAGGGTTGCGAGCGCGAACAACAACGCGGCGATCGGCTTGGGTCGAGATCCGCCAGTCGACATCTGTTCGTCTTCGAAAATCAAGCGAAATGCGGCCATCGCGATGCACATCTCGAACAGCCGGGTCTCGAGGCCGCTCGAGGACCACACGGCGACGCTGGTGGTGAGCGCCAGAAGCCAGGGCGCGACCCACAACGATACGCCGGGGTGTCTCTCGGAGGTGTAGGTACGTCCGAACCAGACGACCGCCAGCCACAAGCCCGCGGTGCACAAGAACGTCAGCGGAATCGCGGTCACTTCGGGCCGGAGTCCGAGCCCATTCAGCAATCCGAGCAGCACAACCCACGAGAAGTTGGTATAGCCCTCGACTCGTTCGAACCCCGGGTTGAATACGAGGCCAGCGCCCTGGCTCCAGTTGACCGCGTAGCGAAACGAGATGAAAGAGTCGTCCGTGAGGAACGCATAGTGGGCCGCATGCGCCAGCAGGACCGCCAGCGACCCCGCGAGTGCGAGCTTTACACCGATCCCGATCGGGTTCATTCGGGTCGGCCGCATGGCGTCCCGGGCGTCGTGCGAAGTTGGCCCCACAGTCGGAGCTTGACCGAATGTGGGTGATTCCTCAATGATGGGCGCAATGAACACGAAAGCCCGGGCCCGGTTCGCGATTGCTGTATTGGGCGGCTTGTGGCTCGCCGCTCTTGCGGCCGATCGTTGGGTGCGCCCGCAGCCGGGCTTGGAGATCGCGGAGGTTCGAGCAGGCGAACTCGTGAGATCGACGGTAGGCACGCTGCCACTCGAGCCATCGCTGGTCGAGGTCGAGCAGCGACTCGGCGATGGATTCGAAATCCGCTATAGCGGCTGGATTCGGATCCAGCACGCCGGCGTCTACCACGCCTCCATCGAGGCGGATCGCGCATCGACGGTACGCCTGGATGTTCGCCGTCAGCCGTTTGTGGGCGCGAATGCCGGCGATCCCTATCCGATTCAAGCATTTCGCGAGTTCCAACCCGGCCTCCATTCGTTCGAACTTCGCATTCAACACGGCGGATCGCGTCGAGCGACCGGCAGCGCGAGACCTGCGGTTCCCGAACTTCGCGTGACCTGGTCCAAGGGGATCGCGCTGGCGCAGCCGGTTCCCGCCGATGCGGTGTTTCCCCCCGAGACGTCCCCCTGGCAGTTTCGGTTGTCGGCGTGGCTGCGGATGTCGCTGGTGTTTTGCAGTGTCGCAATCGCATTCGCTGTGCTGGCTCTAGTGGGCGGCAGCGCGATTGCGCGCGCGCTCGGAATTCGGCTCGCAGCGGTCGCCGTCGGTCTGCTGGTGTCCATCGGTCTGGCGGAAGGGGGACTGCGGTTGCTGGGGATCGAACAGCGCGAGTACGTCCCCGGCACGATCTGGCTGACGTATGAATACCCGAAACCGAATACGACCACGCAGTACGTGGGCTACCTGCCGTATCTCGTCAAGGAATTCGACGTACCGGTACACATCAACAGCCGAGGCTGGCGCGATCGCGAATTCGACTATGCAAAGCCACCCGGCGTGTATCGAATCGTCGTAGTGGGCGATTCGTACGTCGAAGGCAAGGAAGTCCTGCTCGAGCACACTTTTCACAAGCGACTCGAGGCCCGCCTCAACGAGGAGTTGGCTCATCCGGGCCTTCGATTCGAGGTCGTCGCGCTGGCGCGCGGTGGGATCAGCACCGACATGGAACTTCGCGTGATCCAGGAGCGGGCGACCCGTTATGCACCCGATCTGGTGGTGCTGGCCTTCTATGCAGGAAACGATGTGCGCGGAAACCTTCCGTCGCTCGAGAGCGATTACAACCGTTGGGCCAACGAGATCTACGGAGCGAAGGTCGTGCCCGCACGGATTGCGTGTACCGATGCCTTGACCTGGTCGAAGTCATCCCGCCTGAACAACGTGCTCACTGCGCGATTGTGTGATCTGTACATCGCGCACCTTCATGAATTTCGAGATGATCTGGATGCCGAGGACATGATCTCGCCGGACGGCGCGGTGTTCCGCCAGCCGTACGATACGCGTTGGCGCGAGGCGTGGCGTGTGACCGGCGATCTGATCCGGAAGTCGCAGCGCGCGTCGGAAGAGATGGGTGCGTCCTTCTTGATGCTGATGATTCACTCGTCGCAGCTCGCCGGCGTGGCGGGTGGCGCGTTGGCGTCCGACGAGCAGCAATTCGATATCGATAAGCCCTTCGAGATCCTGCATGGGATTTGTTCGGACGCGAAGATCGATTGCCTGGATCTCCGCCCCCCGCTAGAGCGCTTTGCCGCCGAAACCGGGCTGCCGTACTGCTGGCGACACGATGCGCACTGGAACGAGAATGGCCATCGCGTGACGGCCGATGCGCTGTTCGAGCGGTTGTCCGCGAGCTTCAGCAGTCCCTAGAACCGCGGCGGTTTCGTCGGCATCGCGCGTTGCGGGGCAGGCGGAGTGCGGTTCAAGCGGGGCGGAAATGGATGAACGCGAATGCCTCCGACACGGATTCGACTTCCGCGACGACCGGAAGGTCGAGTGCGAGTTCGGCGGGAGACAGGTTCCGCAGTGCACCGACGACGCGTACGCCTTCGTCCATTTCGACGACCAACGTCGCATAGGGGATTTCGTGCGCCCAGCCGGGATCGACTGGCCGGTGGGTCACTGTCCACGAGAATACGCGGCCGTGCCCACTCGATGCGACCCAGCGGTATTCGGAGCTGCCGCACGACGAGCAGCGGTACCGTGGCGGATGGTGGACGGCCGAGCACTGGCTGCACAGCTGAAAGTGAACCTGCCCGGTGGCCAGGTGCCGGTAGAAGTCGGCGTTCAATCCGTCCGGGTCTGGAATCATTCGCGGCGGCCGCTCGCTCATGACCGCGCCAGTAGCGCGATGCTGCCGTCGCCGAAATCGCCCCAACCGGTCACGACGCCGAGTGCGGCATCGGCTACTTGAGCTGCACCCGCTTGGCCGCGAAGTTGTCGCGTCGCTTCGACGATGTGATTCATGCCCCACATGTGCCCCTGCGAGAGCAGGCCTCCGTGGGTGTTCAACGGGAATCTTCCATCGAGTGAAATCGCGCCCGAACGAACGAAGTCGCCCGCGCCACCGCGCTCGCAGAGCCCGAGCGCTTCGAGTTGGAGCAGCACCACGTAGGTGAAGCAGTCATAGATCTGCAGAAAATCCAGATCGTGGGGCCGAATACCGGCCATCGCGAACGCGCGTGGAGCCGCGCTGCTCAGTCCTACCTCGAACGGATCGGGACGGTTCGCGATGTCGTCGGCAGGATTGGGATGCCCCTCTGCACCGGCGAGGTACAGAACCGGTCGCTGTCGCAGGTCCCGGGCGCGTTCGGTGGTGGTGACGATCACCGCCGCAGCACAGTCGGTTTCGAGACAGCAGTCGAGCTTGCGAAACGGCTCGGCGATCCAGGGTGAGGCCAGATACTCGTCGAGCTCCAGCGGACGGCCGCGCATCAGCGCCTTTTCGTTGAGTTGTGCGTGTGCTCGGCACGCGAGCGCCACCGCGCCCGCGTCCTCGTCTCGGATACCGTAGAGCAGCTTGTATCGCATGATGATCCACGCGTAGAACTGCGCCGCGGTCCTGACGCCATAGGGGATGTAGTAGTCCATCGGCGTGTTGCCCACCGAGCCGGTATCCATGCCGCGCCTCGGCGGCTTGAAGCCGGGGCGCGGCCGGAACGCGGAAAATCCATTCCATCCCACCACGACCAACACGGTTTCGGCGCGACCCGATGCGACCGCCATCGCGGCACTCTGCAGCGAAGCGGTCGGACTCGCCCCGCCGAGGTGGACCGTGACGGAATAGTGAAGTTCCCCGATGCCGAGATTGGCTGCGAGCTCTTCGGCGGTCGTGTAGCCGGGTGGCGGGATGATGCCGTCGATCTGCGCCGCATGGAGGCCGGCGTCGGAAATTGCCGCGGTGGATGCCTGGATCATCAGCTCGACCGGCGGGTGGTCCGAGCCGCGCACATAGTCGGTCTCGCCCACGCCGACGAGGGCGACTCGACCGCCGCTATCGAATCCGCCACCGGGCGCCGTCATGACGTCGGCACGGCTGGCTTCGAAGCGGTCACGGGACGCGATCGAGAAACGAGAGGATCCGGGTGCCGACGACTGCTGCGTGACTGCGGTGAACGTGATGTCCGGCACCGGGCACGATCATCGTTTCGATATCGGGTACGCGACTCTTCAGGACTTCGGCTGCGCCGTGGTATTGCCGATCGCGTTCTCCGACGATTTGCAGTACCGGTACCGTCAAGCGTTCGAGGTGGGCCATCACCGAGTCGTCGTGCTGCTCGGCGAGTCCGACGGCAGCGCTCGGAACGTCGAAAGTCTCGCCGGATTTGCGGACGTAGGCATTCCATTTCTCGCGTTTCTCGACAGACCGGAAGCCCGGCCCGGTGGCGATCAGCACGAGCGCGCGAATCCGGTCGAGATTGCCGACCGCGCGGTACTGCGACAGATAACCGCCGAGCGAGTGGCCGATGAGTACCACGTCGCCTTGCGTCGAATCGATCACGGCCTCCAGGTCCGCCAACACACCTTTCAACGAGTAGTCGGGTTCGCGGGTGGGTTTCGCCGAGCGTCCGTGGCCGGGCAGGTCCCAGCGGACCGTCGTGAAGTGCGGTTCGAGGTGCGGTCGAATCGGGTCCCAGGTCTCCGCAGAGTCGCCGAAGCCGTGGGTCA
>JAJDAM010000141.1 GCA_029261905.1 Deltaproteobacteria bacterium | reverse complement strand
TAAGCAGAAACCACTCTATCTCATATCCATGCGAGCGGGCGCGGGATAACGTGCTGGACTTGAGTCCAGTTGGGCGAGGAATAGGTATTGGAATCACTGGGTTGGGGCGCTGTGGATCCTGGGGCTTCGGCTTTCGCGCAGTGGGGGGGAGCATGTGAAAGCGCCGGTGCAGCATGTGAACAGCGAAATGGCTGGGCGGTGAATTGCGATTCTTGCCTTGAAATTCAATGGGTTAACCGGCGGAGCGGTTCGGGGGGCGTGGCTTTCGCACAGTGAGGGTGGAGGCTGTCCGTTGGGCCCGCGATGCCGTGAGGGCCGCTCTGGGGGGCGCGGGCGTCTTGAAGTCGGGGTTTCCCGGGAGTTCTTGGGTCGACGCCAGATTCCAGTAGGCGCGTCGCGAAAGTAGCCCCTAAAGCATGAGCAGGAATTCGCATAGCGCCTCCAGCGCGTGAGGCGCGGATGACGAGCAAAGAAGTTCTAGCCGCGCGCTCGACTTGCGGTCAGTACTTCGAGGCCAACACCGAACGGTGCAGTGCCTTTGGGATCGAAGCCGGATTCGAGTTCAGCGGGCTCCCACAGTGGTTCCCATCCGCCGGAGCTCTCGAGCAGTGTGCGGGCAGCCCTCGCGGCGGGCTCTGGAAGTGCTGTGAAGTGGCTGCGGAGCTGTTCGAGACACCATACGCGGTAGCGGGAGGTGGGTAGGGCTCTGTAGAGGGTGCCCTGGATCTCGGCGTCGAAGCGAGACTCGCCGCGGGACCAGCTGAGCGCGTTTGCGCGCAGTGACTCCAGGTGCGTCTCGGACAATTCCTGGATCAGCGGATCGAGATCGTCCGGGATGCCGGAAACAAGCGAGCCGGATAGCAGGCTCGCCCGTGCGTTCCAGACGCGGGCTACCCATTGCCAGACCGCCGGCGCGCGCTCGGTCATGAGGGTCGCCGGCGTCGGATCGTGAGAGAAGTGGCGGAACATGGGGCCCATCAGGCCGATGTCTGCGAGTGTGGGGCGATCGCCGAACAGGAATGGGCGCTGTTCGAAGATCGACGACAACAAGTCCAGTATGCGTAGATACCCGCCTTCGACGTGCGTGCGGGTTTCGGCACTCACACCGTCGCCCGTGACGAAGATCCGCAGCTGTCTTTGTCGTACGATAAACCGCTTCAGAATTTTCGGAAGCGGGAGGTCGCCCGTCAATTCCTCGACGATCTGACGCGAGAGCAGATATTTGCTGGCCGCATAGCTCCAGCGATAGTGCATCGCCGGGCGCCACAGCCATTCGTCCGCGTAGTCTTCGATCAGCCGACACACAAATGCCTGAAGCGGGTCGTCGGGGAGGATCGGCGGATCGGGAAGCTCGCGTTCGAACCACGCGATGATCGGCGTGGTGTCGGTCATCCAACGCCCGTCACCCAACTCCACTCCAGGAATCTGTCTGGCTCCTGCGTGCTTGCCCAAGAAGCGTCCGGGCGGTTTGGCGACGAATTCGTAGGAAATCTCCTTGTAGCGAAGGTACGATTCGAGCTTCCCCGTGAAATACGAGACCTTGGCACCGTAGACCTTGACGCTCAAGACGGAACCGTTCGGCTTGTCAGACATGTCAAAAGCCTAGCGCCAGCTCGCCGAGTCAGTCGAGCGTCACGAAGATCGATCGGCGCGGCTTGCCGTCGACCGAACGGCTGATGTGGCCGCGCCCGGTCAGATCTTCGGCGAGCAGCACGTCTCCGGGTTCGAGCACGCGCTTGGTGCCGTCACCGGTTTCGAGTTCGACCGGCGCGTCGAGGTTGATGACGTATTGTTTTCGCGGTGCGTTGTGAAATGCGAGGTCGTAGTCTCCATCGGTTTCGCGAAATACGATGCCAGTCGCAGATTCGAGTTTCGAAATCCAACCGATGTTGCCGCGGTCGATCAGCGGCACCTCGATGTCTTCGAAGTGTGATTCGCCGTCGTCACCTGTGTAGACGCGAGTGATGTTCATAGCCGCTCCTCTGCCGAATGAAAGGACAGGTTCGCGCGACTTCTCTGTGTGAGCCACCATGCAGCGATGCATGATTGGATCGATATCGCGAGACGGAAGCGGGTCCGGTGGCAAAGCCTCGTTCTCATTCTGAGCGCCGCCTGGCTGTACGGGGGCTGTGCGGCGGCGGATTCGCCCGAGATCTCGCCTTCCGCAGCGAAAGCCAGCAGCGCGAGCGCCCCGAAGACCGAAACGCGGCCGAATGCTGCCGCGACACCGATCGAGCGCAGTGACGAAGCGCATCTGGTGAACGTTCGAAAGCTGACGAGCGGCGGCGAGAACGCCGAGGCGTACTGGAACCTCGACGGGACGGAACTCGTCTTTCAATCCACCCGAGGCGATCTCGGGTGTGATCAGATTTTTCGCATGAACGCCGACGGCTCCGAGCTGCGGCAAGTCTCTGTCGGGGGTGGGCGGACGACCTGCGGATACATCCAGACCGACGGTTCCCTGATCTATTCATCCACGCACGGCCATGCGCCGGGGTGCATGTGGCAACCCGATCACTCACGCGGATACGTCTGGCCGCTGTACCCCGAGATGGACATCTGGCGCGCCAACGCGGACGGCAGCGATGCAGCGGTTCTGTTCGCGAGCTCGGGATACGACGCCGAGGCCACGGTCTGCCCCCGCGACGGTCGCATCCTGTTCACGTCGACCATGCACGGAGACCTCGACCTCTACGTGATGGATCGAGAGGGTCGCAATCTCCAGCAACTGACCGATACACCGGGTTATGACGGCGGTGCGTTTTTCTCACCCGACTGTTCGAAGATCGTCTGGCGTGCTTCGCGTCCGAGTGGCGAAGCACTGGCCGAGTACCGCGCGTTGTTGTCGGAGAACCTCGTCCGCCCGAGTCGGCTCGAGATTTTCGTCGCCGATTCGGATGGCAGCGACGTCGTCCAGGTCACCGACAATGGGAAAGCCAATTTCGCCCCGTATCTGCATGCGGACAATCAGCGGATTCTGTTCGCGAGCAACATGGCCGACGCGCGCGGTCGCGATTTCGACATTTACATGATTCACACCGACGGAACCCAGCAAGAGCGCATCACCTTCAACCCCAGCTTCGACGGGTTTCCGATGTGGACCCATGACGGAAAGAAACTGGCGTTCGCTTCGAACCGCGGCACGACGAACCGTGGCGAAACCAATGTGTTCGTCGCGGACTGGCGGGATTGAACGGCCAGCGAGAGCGGTGTCTGCGATTCCGCTACAGTCGCCTCGATTGTCGCTCCGCTTGAATCGCTCCCGAGAACGCGCCATCAACCGTCCGAGGACCCCCGATGCCCCTTAGCCCGGCCGACGACCTGCTGGTCCACCAGACCACAGACACCATCGACTACGTCTTCACCAGCGATCGGAACTTCTACGATCGCTACTACTTCAACATGCACTCGTGCAGTGACGAACTCTTTCTCGTCACGGGGATGGGCCAGTATCCGAACCTGGGCACGACCGATGCGTTCGTGTGTATCTCGCACGGAGATACGCAGTACACGGTGCGCGCGTCCCGGGAACTCGGTACCGACCGCCTCGATACCCGGGTCGGACCGTTCTCGGTCGAAGTCGTCGAAGGATTGAAGACGCTGCGGCTCGTACTCGACGAGAACGAATGGGGCGTGTCGTTCGATCTGACTTTTCGCGGTGTCATCGATGCACTCGAAGAACCGAAGATGCAGATGCGCCAGTTCGCGCGCGTCTCGATGGATACCTCGCGATTCGCGCAAGTCGGCTCCTACGAGGGGCACCTGACCGTCGCGGGGCAGACCTACGAAGTGACGCCCAGCAAATGGAAAGGTGTCCGGGATCATTCTTGGGGTGTGCGGCAGGTAGGCGAACCGGTTCCGCCCGGGATCACCGTCACCGCGCAGCGCTCCGCGGGCTTCTTCCACAACTGGATCCCGGCGCAGTTCGACGATTTCATGATCAAACTGATGTTCGACGAAGACGCCGAAGGCCAGCGTATGCTCGACGAGTCGGCGAAGGTCTACAACATCGGCATCGAAAAGCCGATCGAGCGGTTCGGTCCGCCGCGCCACGAGTTCTCCTACAAATCGGGGACGCGCGAAATCGAGAAAGCCATCGTGCGGTTCCGCGACGCCAACGATCGCGACCTGGTGCTCACCACCCAACCCCTTCGCACCGTCTACCTGGCCGCCGGTTCCGGCTATATCCCGATGGACGGCTGGGGGCACGGCTACTACCAGGGACCGCTCGTGGTGGAGGGGCACACCTACGACATGGGAGACCCCGCGGTTCGCAAACAGTACGCGCTGCTCAACGAAACCCTATGTCGCTTCGAACTCTCGACCGGCGAAGTCGGCTACGGGATGCACGAGAACATGTGCATGGGGACCTACAAGCCGTACGGATTCAATGCAGCGGATGCGGTCGCGCCGTAGTCGTCGGACATTGGCGGTGCACAGGGGCTATGCGCTCCAGGGCAATCGATGTCCGTATCCGTGCACGAGTTTCGATCCGTCATCACCGGCGTTCAGATGAATCGGTGGAGAGTAGTAGGTGAACTCGGGTGAAACGCGCACCACCAATCGATCTTCCTTCTCCGCCATGGCTTCGACGGCGGGCCTGGCTGCTTCCGGGATCGGATTGCCCGACATGATTTCGCCGACTTTCATCATCACCGATCCGGTCTGGTGGAGATCTCGCTCCAACCGGGCTTTGCCGTACACGACCAGGTAGGTGACCGGCCAGTTCTCGTCGAGTACGCAGATCGAGACCTCGCCGAGCCGTTCGACCGCCTTGGCCTTGGCGCGGCCCGCCATCGTCGAGATCAGCAGGTCATCGCCGTCCATCGTGTAATAGACGATCGACATCGAGGGCGGACCTTGTTGTCTTTCGTATCCGAAGACACAGGTCCGATGTTGTCGGACGAAATCGCGCCTTTGTTCGATGTCCATGCGTACCTCCTGTGATTTCGGTGAGAAGCTAGCGGCTGCAACCGGTCCTGCGCCGCCGATACAGCGAGAGGCCGATGATTCCGCTCCACACGCATAACAACGTACCCGGTTCGGGAACCGACGGGCCGTAGACTGCCTGGATTCCCTGGATGTCATCATTCGTCAGTTCGCGACGACCCCCCGAGTAGCTGCCGAACATCACTGCCTCCGGCGACGACGAGTGTCCCAGGCCCAGCGCGTGACCCATTTCATGAAGTAGAACGGTGTACAAATCGTAGTCGAGAGAATTCCTCGGGTTCGTATCATTGGGGTCATCGAGCCAGATTCGATCCCTGTCGACGTGCATGTCGCCCCCGGCAGACCCGCCCGATGCGACCTGTTGCGTGGTACTGGGCCTGAAGGTGTGGGCCAGCGTGTCGAGCGGGAAGAGTTCGAACAGGCCGACCCGAATGTCGCCGACCCCCGCCAATTTGTCCGGCGACCCGATCGGGGCACCGCGATCGGTCACGTGACCCAGGTTGGAGAACCCCGAGTGGCTTGCCCAGCTGTCGAGTACTTGTCCAACGATTTCGAACTCGCGCCCCGGTGGATCGAGCAGCAGATCGAAATCGCCTGTTTGCGCCACCGGTCGGTGGCTGAAATCCATCACACCCCCGGATCCCTCGCGCAGGTCGCCATGGATGCGGAGCCCGGCGGGCAGGATGCTCCAGGTTGCCCCGCCGGGTGCCGGGCTTCCGCCGATTCGCGATGTGCCGGGACCTGGGTCCCACGCTGTTCCCGATAGTGTGAAGCCCGAAGCGAGTTCTCCTGCGCCGAAGGCGTGGTTGGATTCGGCATCGGGGTCGAGGATGTTGATATAGGAGGCTACGGCATCGGGTGATGCCGCGGTGGCAGCGATCAACACGCTGATCGAGAGGGCGATTCGAAGCCGCCCGGGAGGCTGTAGGGCTGGAGAGCTCATCCAGCAGGTAGTGGCCTGTCGGGGGCGTATGTGTCGAGCAAGTGCGGTCGAGTCTCGGCGAGTTCCCTACCATCGGCCTCCAGTCCGGCTCTGTCGAAGCCGATGCCCCGAGACCCCGAGGGATCCACGCCCAATCGCGAGCGGATCCCTGATAAAGGAGAACTTCATGCCGGTCAATCCCGATGCCGTCGGTGAGAAAGGAAAACCCAGTCGTCGTTCGTGGACTTCGAAGGATGCTCTGCTCTACGCGATCGGCGTCGGTGCAGGGGTCGATGAACTCGCATTTACGACTGAGAACACGAAGGACACCCCGCAGCGCGTCCTTCCGACGATGGCGGTCGTGCTCGGTGGGGGCGGCATTCCATTCGACAAGATCGGCAGCTTCAATGCCGCGCTGATGTTGCACGGCGCGCAGAAGATCGAGTTGTTCGGCGAGATTCCCGCAGACGGTGAAGTCGAGAGCACCGGCTTCATCGGCGCAATCTGGGACAAAGGAAAGGGCGCCTCGGTCGATCTCGTTTCGGAATCGGTCGACGTTTCGACAGGCAAGCCGCTATTCAAGACCACCATGACCGCGTTTCTGCGCGGAGAGGGTGGATTCGGTGGCGAACGCGGGCCCTCGCCGACCTTCGAACTGCCCGACCGCAAGGCGGACCACGAGGTCCGCTACGAAACACGAATCGATCAACCGCTGCTGTATCGCCTGTCGGGCGACCGGAACCCGCTGCACTCAGACCCTTCGTTCGCAAAGATGGGCGGCTTCGATCGGCCGATCCTGCACGGTCTTTGCACCTACGGGTTCACAGGGCGTGCGCTGCTTCACACGCTGTGCGGCTCGGACCCTTCCCGTTTCAAATCGATGGAAGGACGCTTCTCGAAGCCGGTCATGCCCGGCGACGATCTGAACGTGTCGATGTGGGTCGATGGGAGCAGCTGCCTGTTCCAGACGAAGAACCAGGACGGTGACGTGGTCTTCGACCAGGGAGTCATGACCTTCGGGTGAGCTCGAGTGACCTTCGAGACGGTCGATCGGTTTTCGAGCGTCCTTCGATCAACGGTGCGATCAGACGGCGGCTACCTGCGCCGCCGCGTGGCGCTCGATCATTCGAACGTAGACGGCGGGCGGGAAGAACGCGAGGCCGATGGCCGCAGTCGCCACGAGCCCGAACGACGACATCAAATGAAGTCCGATTTGTGTTGCCGCGAGTGGCTGCGCCGATACACCCCAGCTCCCCATGTCGATCAGGATGATGAACACGCTGGCGATGGCGGAGATGCCCCATAGCCAGATTCTGTGCGCGATCATCGGCTCTGCCAGACCCAGAGCAGCTCGCTTGCGCAACATGGTGCTGTAGCGGAAGCACTCGAAGGCGGCCCAGGCCAATCCGATACCTCGCAGACTCAACAACAACATCGAGCGCGCTCCGGTCGCCTCGCTCGAGCCGACGGAAAGCAGCGCCCAGACCATCCAGACTCCTGCGAGCAGCGTGGCTGCCGCCACGACGCTCAGCGGCCAGCGATCTTGCGGACGAAAAATCTTCCAGGTACCGGCGTACAACGCTGCTACGTGGACGACGAGACTGAAGAGCCCGAGCGAGTACCAGAACCAAGGCGGAGATTGTCCCGGATCGCTGCTCAGCGCACCGAGCAGTGTGAGTATCAGGCCACCCACCGCGATCGAAAATACATTGGTTCCGATGCAGAGCTCTTGAACCATGCGGGTACGCCGCCAGATCCAGAGCGTTCGCGCTCCGACATAGATCGCGATCACACAGGTTGCGATCATTCCGAGTCGAGCAAGCGATTCCATTCTCGTCTGGCCTCCGACAATACCATCGGCAGGCCGGGCCTTCGAAATAACCCCGAGATGCGACTCACAGCCCGAATCGGATTAGCCGTCGCCGTTCGTGGACATTCCAGGACGCGCCGAACGGTCGACGAATACTGGAGCCCGTCGCTCGCGAGGTTTCAGTCGGCCAGGTTTCGCGGCACGTCCCGAAACGGTTTGCCGACGTCGACGGCCGGTCCCTTCGGTAGACCCAGTGCGCGCTCGGAGATGATGTTGCGCTGGATCTCGTCGGTACCCCCGGCAATCGATCCGCCGGGTACCGATACGAGAATCTCCGCGATGATTCCGTCTTCGGCCCCATCGCTGCCCGAAAGCATCGAATCGGAGCCGGAGATCAGCGTGTGTACCTCGGCTGCACTGCGCGCAATGTGGCTGCTGCTCAGTTTTCCGAGCGAGCCTTCCGGGCCGGGCGGGCGTCCCAGCACGCGGGCTTCGCGGGCGCGCTGCGCGGTCCATTCGGATGCTCGGGCCATTGAGAGAAGTTTCGCGATCTCCTGGCGAACAGTCGGGTCTGTATTCCGGCCCGTCTCCTGGGCCCGCGGCACGACGAGATCCACCCGCCCAGCGCGCTGCGGGTACCACTTGTAGGGTTCCATCAGGTTGGCTTGCTCGGCGCGGTACTCATCGAGTGCTCGGCCTTCCCCTTTTTGCGAGCGTCCGAAAAGGGAGACTGCCAGGCGCCGTTCGTGCGCGAGCGTAGTGAGCGCCGCTCCCCAGCCCTGGCCGACTTCGCCGATGACATCCGCGGCCGATACGCGTGCGTCCGTCATGAATACTTCGTTGAACGACGCATAGCCGTTCATCTGCTTCAACGGTCTCACGACGATACCGGGTTGGTTCATCTCGATCGCCATATAGGTAATGCCTTGGTGCTTCGGGACATCCCAATTGGTTCGCGCGAGCAGCATGCCGTAGGTCGCGTGGTGAGCACTGGTGTTCCACACCTTCTGGCCGTTGATGATCCAATCGTCTCCGTCCGGGTCGGCGCGTGTCGTCAGCCCGGCGAGGTCGGAACCGCTTCCCGGCTCGCTGAACAGCTGACACCAGGTGTGCTCACCGGTGATGATCGGTCGCAGCAGGCGCTTCTTCAGTTGATCCGACCCGTGCTCGAGGATGGTGACGGCGGCCAAACCGGGGCCGCCGCCTGCGGGAATGCCGACCGCTCCGGCGCTTCGGAACTCTTGCGTGACGACGGGTTCCAACGCGACGGGTAAGCCGCGACCAAACCATTCGCTCGGCCAGGTCGGGCATCCCCAACCCGAATTGGCCAACAGCTCACGCCAGTCACGCAAGCTCATGTTCTGATCCCAGTTGGCCTCGAGCCACGCGCGGACTTCGGTTCGGACGCTCTGCTCGCTCGGCTCACTCACGGTAGTGACCTCGTCAATATCCCGATCGGGGTGTGTGTCGACGCTTGGGGCCCGGTATCGGCGGAGAATTCAACCAGCATTCAGATCTTCATGCGCTGCGCGAGAAGCTCGCGGTGGTAGGTCGGGTCGCCCAACAAGACCTCGGAACTCTTCGCCCGCTTGAAGTAGAGGTGTGCGTCATGTTCCCAGGTGAAGCCGATCCCGCCGTGGATCTGGATGCAATCGGCTGCTGCCCGACGGTAGGCGTCCGACGCGAGCGCTTTGGCCATCGGTGCCAGTATCGGAAGCTCTTCGTCGTCCTCGCTCGCTGCAGCCGCTGCATAAGAGGCAGCTGATTTAGCGAGTTCGACATCGAGCAACATATCGGCGCACTTGTGTTTGATTGCCTGGAACGAACCGATCGGCCGACCGAACTGTACGCGCGTCTTCGCGTAGTCGACGCTCATTTCCAGCACCCTCTGGGCGCCACCGATCATCTCATTTGCCAACGCAATCGCGGCCAGGTCCAGCGTGCGGGCGAGCGCGCTCGCGCCGGTTCCCGGCTCGCCGAGTCGCTTGGCTCGCACGCCACGGAACGTGAGTTCAGCCTGCTTGCGGGTCTCGTCCATCGTCGAGAGCTTCCTTCGCTCGAGACCGGGCGCATCGCATCGCGCAGTGAACAGAGAGATCCCCTCCTCCCCGCTGGTTCCAGCAGCGCGAGCCACGACCACGATCAAATCGGCAGTGTGTCCGTCGAGCACGTACGTCTTGGTTCCGTTGATTTCGAAGCCGCCATCGACCGGTGACGCAATGACCGAAACTCCCGATGCATCCCAGCTGCGGCCGACCTCGCCCAGCGCGAGGGTTGCGATCGATTCGCCCGATGCGATGGCGGGTAGCAGTTCCTTTTTCTGCGCGTCGGTCGCCGCATTGAGAATCGCGCTCGCTCCGAGCGCGATCGATGCGAAATACGGTGCGCACAGTAGTGACCGTCCTGTTTCCTGCAGCGCGATGCACAGCTCTTCGAAGGTATACCCCTGGCCGCCGTACTCCTCCGGGATGTGGACCGCGGTCAAGCCCAGCTCGCCACTCAGCTGCTTCCAAACGCCCGGGTCGCAGCCTTCGTGGGTTTCCATCAACCGACGGACTTCGGTCATCTGCGAGTGGTCCTCGAGAAACCGCCGGACGACCCGGCGAAACTCTTCCTGCTCGTCGGAATAGCTGAATCGCAACGTGTTGCCTCCCGCGGCCATTCTACCGCCGATCGAACCACGCGCACTCGCCGCTGGGGACCGTCCGTCCGACGAGGAGCTCCCTCGAGAGATGGAGTATCGTGGCGGGCAGCCGGAGCCCCAGAGCTTTCAACCGTTCAACCGAATGAGTGTGGAGGATCAGCGTGAGTGAGCGAGACCCCGACGGACAGGTGACGACCGAGCGCCGCGGCGCGATCTTGATGATCGGCATCGATCGTCCCGAGAAGCGCAACGGCGTCACGCCGAAGATGTGGAGCGAGCTGCGCGACGCGTACACGCTGCTCGATGATGACGACGAACTGCGGGTCGGTGTCTTGTTCGGCCACGGCGACCACTTCACTGCTGGGCTCGACTTGCCGAAATGGCGCGACGGTATGGTGGAAGGCGGTTCGGGAGCGGGTTCCGAACAACGTGCAGGGCGCGTCGATCCGGTCGGTCTCACCGGGCGTTCGTGCCGCAAGCCGATCGTAGTAGCCGTTCGCGGGATTACCTTCACGGCGGGAATCGAATGGATGCTCGGCGCAGACATCGTGGTTGCTGCCGATGATTGTCGGTTCTCACAGCTCGAGCCGAAGCGCGGCATCATGGCCACCGGCGGCGCGACGGTGCGATTCGTCGAACGCGGCGGTTGGGGCAATGCGATGTACCACCTGCTGGTCGTCGATGAATTCGACGCGGAAGAGGCGCGTCGCTGTGGTCTCGTGCAGGAGATCGTGCCGGCCGGGACCGAAGTCGATCGCGCAGTAGAACTCGCTGAGAAGATCTGTCAGCTGGCACCGCTCGCGATCCAGGCGACGAAGGCATCTGCACTTCGCTATTCGCTCGACGGCCAGGCGGCCGCTGTTGCGGAGTTCGGGCAAACGCAAAAGGGACTCGCCAACTCGGAGGATGCGGCAGAAGGAGTGCAGTCGTTCATCGATCGACGCGACCCTGTGTTCAAGGGTCGGTGAGGACGAAGGGCTAGGGGAGACGTTCGCCGATCTGTTCGACGAGGCGCTTCACCTCTGCGCGGAGCGATTCGCGCTGCTGTTCTGGGACGTCAGCGACGAGCATCATGAAATCCTCGAACGCGACCCAACCCAGCTGCAGCGCTGCGATCGCCGCAAAGCGCGCCTTGTAGCTGAGGTCGTCGTCCGCGACTCCGTCGCGCTGCTGCATGGCCCGAAGCGCGTGGCGCGGAACCGAGATGTTCTCGTCGATCTCGATGCGCGCGAGGTCCATGTCGCCGTCCATCACCGCCTGGCAGGTTGCGCGCCAGTAGCGGGTGTCTTCGATCAGCGAGAGCACGGGCGGAACGAGGTCGTCACCGTCTCGTTGTCGTGCGGCATTCCAATGGTCGTTTGCGAGGCGACTGGTCGCGGCGCGCAGCAGACCCCGCTTGCCGCCGAAGTAGTGATGGATCTGTCCGTGATTGACGCCGGCCCGGTCCGCCACGCTTCGAATCGACAACGCGCGAGGGCCGACCTCGGCGAGAATTTCGCTGGCGGCTTCGATCAGCGCCGCTTTGACCGCATCGCTGCCTCGCACTTCCGTCGCCGCGCTCATCGGTCCCCGCATCTGGCCATTGGCTCGATCCACTCGGGTGATTCACTCGAACTATCCACCCGACTAGCCGAGCCTATCCACCCGACTAGTCGGCGGCAAGGGCCGACGAAGCGCAGTGAATGAATCCCACGCTGCTCGAACAGCGCGGGATTCCGAGAGTCGATCGCTACGGCTTGTCGAATTCGACTTCGAGGCGCTTCAATCCGCGCAACAGCATGTTCGGGTGGTGAGCGAAATCGTTACCCGGTGCGAGTCGGAGCCCGGGAAGGCGATCGAGCAGCAGTTCGACTCCGATGCGTGTCTCCTCGCGAGCGAGAGAGGCGCCGGGGCAGAAATGAATCCCCATTCCGAAGGCGAGATGGTCCTTCGCGTTCGGGCGCTGGACATCGAACGCCTCGGCATTGGCGAAGACGGCTTCGTCGCGATTCGCGGCGGCATAGCGAAGCATCACCATGTCGCCTTCCGGAATCAGCTCTCCGCCGATCTCGATGTCGCGGGTCGCGACTCGCCACATGCCGCAGGTCGGAGTCTCGAGTCGGAGGGCTTCTTCTACGGCATTGGCCAACAACTTGCGGTCATTCTGTACCAATGCGAGTTGATCCGGGTTCTGCAGCAGGAACTGCACCGTCGCGGCGATCAGATTCGTAGTGGTTTCGTTTCCCGCGACCAGGAACTGCTGAAGGATGCTGACGACCTCTTTGATTTCGATGGCGCGTTCACCGTCGATTTCTGCAGTGACCAGATCCGAGAGCATGTCGTCCTTCGGATCTTCCATGCGCTCCTTGCAGCGCTCGCCAAGGTAGGATTTGAGTTCTTCGGTGAGTTTGAGCGACTCGATCAGCTGCTCGGGTGTCGCCATGCCGCCGATCGGGACGATCGTCGCATCGGACCATCGCTTGAATTCGGCGAGGTGCGTCCGAGGTACCCCGATCTGGTCCGCGATGACGGTGAGCGGGAGCGGTACCGAATAGTCGGCGACTACGTCGAAACGAGCAGGCCCCCGCTCGACTTTGCCGATCAGATCCTCGGCGATCACGCGAATCGAATCGCTCAGTTTCCGGACCCGCATCGGGGAGAAGGCCTTGTTGACCAGCTTTCGAAAGTAGGTGTGCGACGGGGGGTCGTTGCTGAGCAACGTTTCGGGGCCCGCGATGTTGCCGTCGGCACCGAGTGCGCCGCCCGACATCTTTTGCAGGAACTTGCTCGAGAACGCTTCGTAATTTCGGATCGCTTCGAGGCACAGGGCATGCGTCGAGATGATCCACATCCCGGTCGGCATCTGGTAGACCGGGGCCTGCTCGCGAAGGACCGAGTAATACTCGAAAGGGTTCTCGGCGGTCGCGGGATCGAAGAGGTTGTAGGATTCGATGGGCTGCATTTCAAAGGTTCCTCAAAGGGGTCGGTCAGTATCTTGACGCTGTCCTGTCACCAACCCCGAGCCTACGACATTGCGCAGCATCCGACTTCGAAGGCCGACGAAAAATGATCCGGTCTCACGAGTTTTAGGCTCGCGTTCGTCCGAGCTTCGGGCACTTGTGCCCAGACCAAACGCGACCGTATCGAATCCGAACGCTCTTCCCCTATTCGTCCTCCTCCCGGAGGCACACTACCATGCGACCGCTGCGCGAAGCGCGCTCCAGGAGTCGATCCGAACCAATGCGAGTTCTCGTTACAGGAAGCGCTGGCCACCTCGGTGAGGCCCTGGTTCGGACCCTCCAATCGCGCCAGTGCGAAGTAGCGGGACTCGATCGGATCGATTCGCCTTTCACAAGACACGTCGGATCGATCGCCGACGCGGATTTCGTACGCGGTTGTTTACGCGGCGTCGATGTCGTCATGCACACCGCAACGCTGCACAAACCACATGTGGCCACTCACTCGAAGCAAGATTTCGTCGAGACGAACATCACGGGAACACTCAATATCCTCGAAGCAGCGGTCGTCGCGGGTGTGTCGAGCGTCATCTTCACGAGCACGTCGAGTGTGTTCGGCGGCGCGCTGGTCCCGGCCGAAGGGGAGCCGGCAGCCTGGATTACCGAAGACGTGCAGCCGGTACCGAAGAACATCTATGGAGTCACCAAGCGCGCAGCGGAAGACCTCTGCGAGCTGCATTACAAGACCAGGGGTTTGCCATCGATCGTCCTGCGCACGTCGCGGTTCTTTCCCGAGCCCGACGACGACCCGAAGCAGAGAGAACGCTTCGACGACACGAATCTCAAGGTGAACGAATATCTCCACCGACGCCTCGATCTCGCGGACGCGGTCGACGCACACCTGGTCGCAGCGGAGCGCGCTTCGGATATCGGATTCGGTCGATACCTCGTGAGCGCCACCACCCCCTTCGAGCCAGCGCATCTTCCACAGCTCCGCTCGGATGCGGCTGAGATCGTTCGAAATCTGTTTCCCGACTGCGCAGCCGAGTACAGCCGCAGAAACTGGGCGATGCCCTCCGTGATCGACCGGGTCTACGTCAATGCCCGTGCGCGAGAGGAGCTGGGTTGGAAGCCGCGGTTCGATTTCAGGCTGGCTCTCGATCGTTTGATGCGGAACGAAGAGCCATTCAGCTCGCTCTCGCGCGAAGTCGGAATGAAGGGGTATCACCCGAAAGAGTTCGACGACGGACCCTATCCGATCGAAGGCAGCGGTTAGTTCTCTCGGGCCGCTGCGCAATCAAGGAGTGCCAGGCATCTCGATGAAGCCCGCGTATTTCGCGATCGCCCGTGACCTGTTGTTGTTGCTGCCACGGCTACTTCTCGCGGGAGTCCCCGTACTGATTGCGCGATGGTTCGGCGCGGGTGCTCGCCAGCTGCAGGGTCTCACTTCCGTCGACTGGCTGGCGAAGCTGTTTGATATCGACGCCGAGCTCATCGAGTGCGCGACCATCGAAGAAATCCACAGCGGGACCGCGACTCGATCGCGCCTGCACATTCAATACGCCGATGCCGCGACGCCGGCTCCCGGCCCGACCTCACTGTTCATCAAGTCGAGGCCTCCGGGTTTCGGGGCGGCACTGTTCGGCGTCTTGTTCGACCTGGGTGGAAACGAGGTGTCCTTCTACCAGAACATCAGGCCCGGCCTGCCGGTCAAGACGCCCGAGGTCTATTTCAGCAGCGGAAACTCCAGCAACTACGTGATGCTGTTGGAGGACCTGACCGACAAAGGCTGCGATTTCCGCGATCTCGCGTCGGAATGTTCGGCCGCGGAAGCCGAGTGGATCATCACCACGCTGGCACAGCTGCACGCGCGATTCTGGCAAAGCGAACGGTTCGACACCGACCTGGCGTGGGTCAAACGCTTCGAAACCAATCGCGACTACAGGTTGCTGAATTTGGTGAGGCAACTGAGCGTGCCGATCAGCTTCGAAAAATTCGGGCGCGCGCTTCCCGCGAAAATCCGTGAAGTCGTTCCGCACCTGATGAAGAACTATCACCGGCTCGAACAACAGTGGGCACAGGAGCCCCGCACGTTGATCCACGGTGATGCGCACCTGGGAAACATGTATTTCCAGCAGGGCGAAGCGGGACTCGTCGATTGGCAGGTGACCCAGCGCGGTCAGGGCATGCGAGATGTCGGCTATTTCCTGATCAACTCCACGTCCGAGGCGCTGCGTCTGGAACATCAAGAACGATTGATCCGGCACTACCTCGCGACGCTGAAGCATCTGGGCGTCGATCTGAGTTTCGACACGGCGTGGCGGCAGTACCGCCTGCAGAGCGTGTACGCGTGGATCGCGGGGGTCGTGACAGCGCCCAGCAATTTTCAGGACGAGGCAGTCGTGCTGGCGGGATTGTCCCGATCGAGCAAGGCCATCATCGATCTGGATGCCGTCGAGTTGATCCGGAAGCTGTGACGCTTCAAGTCACCCGTCGTCCCGCCGACAAGAGTACTGCGCGGCGAATTCGACAGCCGTACCGTTTCGTCTCGATCGAGCTCGTAGATCGGCGGTCGGCAACGCAAGGAGAAAACACCTGATGAGATCCACATGGATTCTACTCGCAACGCTCGTTCTGGTTCTTCCGGCTGTCGCGGTGGGCTGGACCCCCGATCCCGACATCGAGCACAAGCTGTCGGCTCCACTGGAGTCTGTCGGTTCGCCGAACCCGGCCGAGGACCGCTGGGTGGCGTTCGTTGTCGATGGCCTCGAACAGGGTGGCGAGACACCCAACACGGCCCACCGTTTCTCGAAGTCGACTGCCGACTATTCGATCAACGGTGAGAAGGTCGCGCGCGAAATTTACGTGTCGCGCGACAATCCGGATGTGGTTCTGATCCTGAACGGTGGCAAACCCAACGAGGGCGAGTTCGTCGTCGATTTTGGTACGAAGCAGGTCAACGCCGGCGCGTTTCGAGGCGGTGTATTCGTCTCGGCTTCCAAGGATTCGGCAGTCGTGATCCTCGACCGCGAGTCGATCGACCCAGGCTCTCCGGTGACCGGCGGAGGCGTGAACCCGCGCTTCGGCGAGCGAACCGTGACCTGGCACTAGCTCCCATTCGAAAATCGTCCCGCTTTCCGCAGGTCCGATCCAGCTTGCAATCCAGACCGTGTGGGAGCAAGCTCGTGGTTCGATCCCCGCGCGGCTGGGCCGTCGGTTCGGGAGCTTGCGAAGGGGTCTCGATGCAAGGGAGAAATCCGTGACCTCCGCTGAGAAGGGCCCGATACCGAACCGGGGCCTCCATCACATCGGCCTCGCCACACACGATATGGAAGCGACATTGGCGTTCTACGAGGACGTGCTGGGGTTTCGCGCGGTCGTTTGCGAGATGATCGAGCCCAAAACGGGAGGCGCGATCCGCCATGCTTTCTTCGACACCGGAAACGGCGAGCTGTTTGCGTTCATGGAACCCAACGACTTGCCGGGGCTCCCGGACGATTTCGACGCCGGCATCAACCGCGGCCTGGGTATTCGCGGCGGGATGTTTCACTTCGCGTTCGAAGTCGCCGACGTGTCAGAACTCGAGTCGAAGCGAGAACACCTGACGGCGAAGGGTGTCGAGGTTCGCGGTGTCGTCGATCACGGCTGGTGCAAGTCGATCTATTTCCGCGACCCGAACTACTTGCAGCTCGAGTACTGCTGCATGACCGAAAAACTGGGCGACGATCACGCGGCGGGTCGATTCAGCGATGGCTGGACCCGGCTCGCGCGCAGCTGACGGGGACGAGCCGTTGGCGATCGAACTGGAAAAAGATCCGCGGGCTGACGCGATCCAATCGATCCAGTCCTACTTCGAGCAGAAGCGCGACGAACCGCTCGGGAACCTCGAAGCGGGGTTCCTGCTCGATTTCTTTCTCGAACAGATCGCGCCGTTGGTCTACAACCGGGCGGTCCGGGACACCCAGGCATTGATGCAGGACAAGTTGATGGACATCGACGGAGAGCTGTTCGAGCCGGAGCCGAACTCGCGAAAAGGTCGCTAGTTCGGGCGTCGCGCCAGCAGCTGGATGGCGCCACAGGGTGGGGGCGGTCTGGCCCGATGCGGCGGTCGGTCAGCGGCCGTGAATCTCACCGTATTCGTCGTAGCCAATTCCGAGCATGCCCGTGAGCCAGCCGACACCGGAAGCCAGCAACTGAAGCGCACGCACGCGGCTGGCCTCGCCCTGATTCCATGAGCCGATCAGAACGAACGCGCCCCGGGCCAGGCAGCGGGCGGCTTCGATGCAGACATCGGTGCGTGTCATGTCGCGAAGCTTGCGAAGTTGCGGGCCACCGAGACCGTTGGCGACGCGGTATGCGCGGCTCACCAGCCAGCGTCGCGTCGTGCGAGAAGCGGGAATGCATTCACGGACGATCGCGTCGTCGGCCCAGATCATCGTGTGACCCTTTTGCGCGACGCGCTTGAAAAACTCGGAATCATCGCTGCCGTGCAACCCGAAGCGCTCGTCGAACAGCCGCTCCATCTGGTCCAATACCTGCCGGCGAATCAGCACGTTGTGCGTGGCCGCGTTTTGGAGCTTCGTCCCCGTCTCGCGGCGCGCACTGTCGAGAAAGCCGCCTTCGATCACCCAGGCGGGGGGTTCTTCGAGAAACAGCGGCGGATTCGGACCCGCGACGACATCGGCATCGTAAAGTGACTGCACGCGGATCAACTCCGCGAGCCAGCCGGGCGCAGGCTCGACATCGTCATCGGTAAACACGATGAAATCTGCGATCGGCATCGCGATGGCGAGGGCGGCATTCCGTGCCTGCGGGATTCCGCGACGCTTCTCGATCGAGTAGTGCAAGTCGAACGGGAACCAGTCGCGCGCGGCATCGCAGAGCTCGCGTGCGGACCCGGCCGCATCGTTGTCGATGATGACGACCTCGACGTTGGTCGCGGGCTCTTCGAAACGAGATTCCGCCAGAGCTTGCAGCAGCCGCAAGAGTCCATCGGGGCGCAGGTAGGTGGCGACGCAAACGGCGAGCCGGATCGGTTCGGGGTCTGGGCTGGCTGTGGGGATATGCACCATCAAGCCTCCATCGGCGCGATCGAGCGAGAACTTGTCACGTGACGGTTCAACGGACCACCGCCCGCAAGCGGGCGATCGTCTGGTTCGAGTCCGGATTCTGACGGCGATGTTCGGCCAGGATCGAACGTACGTGGCGACGGAAGCGCGGCATCGAAATCCAGCGTTCGAAGCTCGACGAACGTCGCAACCGATTCAGTAGCGGCCCGATCACGCCGCTGTCGCTGTGGCGCTCGAGTTGCGCGATCTCGTCCTGGCGACCGAAGCGGGAGATCCGCTCGGTCGCCTGCTCGAGTGTGAGCCGGTCCTCGTCCAGATCGCCCAGTGCACGCAGCAGGCGAGCCTGGCGAGTCCGTTCGCGCAGCCGTTCACCGCACCGTTCGTGCGAGTCGATTTCGACGCCGTCGCCGTGCGGTTCGCGTTGCCGTGAGCAGTACAACGGCTCTGGGATGACGCGGATCCGATGCTCTTGTGACATGCGCAGCCAGAGATCGTAATCCTCCAAGTCAACGATCGATGCGCCCATCGCTACGTCCAGGTTCTCGTCGTACAGCCCAACATCATCGAGTACGCGACGCCGGAACATCGCACTGCCATCCACGACGCAGTTCTCTTGGAGCAGTGTACGCGCTATGGCGTCATCGTTCGGCGTCTCGATGATCCCCGATTGCAGGCCCAGCACATCGATCGCTTCCGCGTGGGTCGCGACCATCGCGCAATCGGCGTCAGCCTCCAAGAGGGCAATCTGCTGATGCAAACGGCCAGGAAGTGACAGGCCGTCGGGTTCCATCCGGGCGATGTAGCGACCTCTGGCCAGCGCGATCCCACGGTTCAAAGAGCGGGCCATGCCGATCGGCTTCCGGTTCGAGACGAGTCGGATGCGCAGATCGTCGCATTGCTCGAGAATCTCGGCGCTCGAATCCGTCGACGCATCGTCGACGATCACGAACTCGAAATCGGTGAACGTCTGATCGAGAATGCTGTCGATCGCATCGCGCAAGAACGCTTCGCGGTTGCGGAACGCCAGCAATACCGTGACAGCGGGTTCATCCTCGTTCGACGGTGCGGGCAGTTCCGCTGGCCGCAAGACCGGAGCAGTGGGCTGCAATTGCACCTGCGCCCGCGCAGGCGGTTGCGTCCCCGGAAGCGTTGAAGCTCGAGCCAACGAAAATTGCATACCGAGCGCGCCTCGCAGGCGCTGCCAGAAGTGGGGTTGGATCCCGAGCCATGCACGGATGAGAAGCTTCCCGTGGCGTCGTGGCGCGGCGCGAAAGGACAACATCGCGTATTTGCGCGCCGTCGCAGGATATCCGGCAGCCAGCGCCCAACCCGCCCATTTCGCCCAGATCACACCGGGCGCTGGGATCGGTTCGTTGTAGCAACGGGCCGGCGCATCAGCCGGGTCGAGGCCGCGTCGACGAAGTGCGCTGCGAATCGCCGCATCCTGATTGCGACGGACCTGCAGGCGGTGCGCGCCACAGACCCCCTCGAGGCTCTGGCGGTATTCGAACAGACAATCCTCCAGATTGGCGAGCCTTCCGATTTCTCCCAGACGCAGGTGGAGATCGAGATCCTCGCCACCGTCGAGCTTCTCGGTGTACCCGCCAATTTTTCGCAATGCATCCACCCGATAAACGGCCGACGCGTGAAGGAGCGCGCCGCCGTCACCGTGAATGAACCGCGACTCGATTTCCTCGTGATCTTTCGCCTGTTCGAGCTGCCGAATCCGCAGGCGCTCTGCGTCGACGAGCACCGCTCCAGTTCCCACTGCAACGCAGTCGGGGTGCGCGACGAGGTAGGCGAGCTGCTTTTCGAGGCGCTGGGGGTAGCAGACGTCGTCTGCATCCATCCGGGCAATGAACGCGCCTCGCGCCAATCGAATGCCCGCGTTGAGGCGGCGAACGAGGCCGACGTGTGAGTGAGGAAGCACCGAGATGCGATCATCCCGGGCGGCCAATGACTCGAGTATGCGAACCGAGGAATCGGTCGACCCGTCATCGAGCGCAAGAAGTTCGAAGTCATCGAAACTCTGCGCGAGGATGCTCTCGACTGCCTCTTCGATCGTACGCTCTGCCTGGTATACCGGTAGGAGAACCGAAACCGTCGGCTTCGAGATCGAATCGGTCAGCGAATCCGCGGATGACTCACCCATGCGAGCACGGGTTGTCGAAACGCAGGCCCCTCGTGGCCGAGAGCGTCTGGGTGCGGGCTCGCTTCGGTCCCGGCCGCGGCGTCGTGAGTTTCGAGATCACGATGAACCCTATCGGGCCTTTTGGGACAGAGCTTTAGACCGATGGGTTGCACGTCAGGCGGCGCACACGAAGTCGACCCTCTCGCGCAGTTCCGCGAGCGCGAGCCTTTCGCGAATCTGACTTCGGGGCGTCTCCCCAGCCACCGATACGACCAATCGATGGGTTCTCGATGCCAACCACGCGTCGGGGTGAACAACCGGCGCACCGGCGATCTGGTTGCCGATTCGCCCCGGATGCAACTCGACGATGACGGCCGGGCGCTTGCCGAGTGCTCGAAGAGCGCGCTGAAGGGCTCGCCCGGTGGAACCGTACCCCCACAGAGCATATTCGTCTTCGTGTCGGAGCAATGTCTCGGCGATATGGGCGGCCTTGCACGCGACGAATCGTTCGACCGCGTAGGTCTCGCTGTTCTGGGACAAGCGAGTCGGCAGATTGCGCCACGCGAGCAATCGCTCCGCCACTGCACCCAGTCGATGTCCACCGCGCAACGCGCGCAGCACGAGGTCGTAATCTTCTGGCCAGCCGCAGTCGCGGTAGCCGAGCGAGCGCAAGACATCGCGTCGAATCATCAACGCCGGGTGTGCGATCGGGCACTCGATGAGCGCCTCATTCAAGATACGCTCTTCGGAGTCGGCGGCGTTGATCCAGCGCTCGTAGGCGCGCATGCCCGAACCCATTGTGGCACGGGGAAAGATCCGAACCCGACAACCGAGACCCGCCAGTTCCGGCGCAGCGTCGAGCGCGTCGGCTTGCCGTGACAATCGAGCGCGGTGCATGATGTCGTCCGCATCCATTCGCGCGACGTAGTCTCCGCGGCAGTGCACGATGCCGATATTGAGTGCGGAAACCAGTCCAGCATGCGGCGCGCGGACGACCCGGAAGCGCCGGTCCGCGTCGGACATCACCCGAGCGATCTCCGGACTCGAATCCCGGGAGCCGTCATCGACGACGATGCACTCCCAGTTTCTCTCACTTTGGCGCTGGATACTTCGGAGGGTCGATCGCAGCGTGCTCGCAGCATCGAAAACCGGGAGCAGCACAGAGACGCGCGGACGGGTCATCGAGGGAGAACCCGCCTCAGTCGACGAAAATCGGGCTCGACCACGCCGCTGCGCGGTCGACCTGTACCGCGCGCACATACAGGTACTCGCCCGAGCGCAGAGCCCCGACCGATCGTTGCAGTGTGACTTCGAGCAGGCCCTCGGCCGGCATCGAATCGACGACCGTACCACTGCGAATCAGGTCGATCCTTTCGAGCGGTGCAACGGCAAACACCTGGACGAACAGCTCTCCGGAATAGCCGTCACTGCCCGGCGCTGGGATCGCGCTGCCCATGCGGTACTGGTCGAGTGCCGTTCGCAACACGATCCGTGGTCCGCTGGTGGCGTAGACACGTCGCGCCCGGATTGCTTCGAGCACACCCGCGCGCGTGAGATCCTCGCTCAGAATGGCCGCCAAGCCGCCGGTGGGCGCGCCCAGGTGAGCGAGCCCGGGGTGACCGTCGTGGCTGTCGCCGCTGCCGACGAAACCCAGCCGGAAGCCCCGGTCGAGCGCGTCGCGAACGAAATTGCCGCGTTGTGGCGAATAGATCGGGATCGGCGAGTCGGCGGCCTCGCTGCTGCCGTGGACCGAAACGACTTCGGTCACCGGTTCGAGAATCGGGTCGGGCGGATAGTTCCAATTGGTTCCGATCGGACCCCCTGCCGAGTGGTGGGCGAAAGTCAGCGCGGGTTTGCCCTCGAGTGCCTTCCAGAGCTGCGCGGGTGTTTCGTAGCTCTGATCCAGAGAACTGAAGACGGTTCCTTCGTCTTCGAAGTACAGCACGTGGCGATGACCGTGAAGCCAGCTGGTCCATTCGAAACCCAGCAGGGTGACGAAGTTGCCTGGATCGTGGAATCGCAGGGTTTGCTGTTGGATTTCGTCCCAGAACTCGGGATGGCTGTCGAGCGGGAGGATGCCCCAGTGGTCATGGTCGGTGAGTGCGACGACATCCAGCCCGGCAACGTCGCGCGCGTACAAGAAGTAGTCTTCCGGGGTGCCGGTTCCGTCGGACAGGCTCGAATGGCCGTGCAAGTCGGCCCACAGGATCCGAGGCGAGTCGGCTGCCACTAACATCGGGTTGCTCTGAGCGCGGAGTCCTTCCGGGGTCGTCGCGCGCAAGCGGAACAGCCCGGGTGAAACTACTTTGGTTTCGATCGCCTTCGAGCCGCGGTCGGCCGCTTCCAGCCGGATTTCAGTGGGAAGATCCAATCCGTCGGGTACCTCGTCGAACGTCACCGAACCAACGTAGGGAAAACCGGCGCTTCCCCATCCGTCGAGCAGTGAGACGACGATGCGTGCAGTCTGTCCAGGTCGGGCGACGCTCGGTAGCGTGACGACGAGCTGTGTCGGAGCCAGCGCGTGAACGTCGATGCCCGGAGAATCCTTCAGAAAGGTCCGGGTGCCGTCTCCGTCCCCGTCGACAGCGAACCAGAATCGCGAGCCGCGCTCGCTCATCTGATCCGCGATGGCGCCGGCTTCGCCAGC
>JAJDAM010000140.1 GCA_029261905.1 Deltaproteobacteria bacterium | reverse complement strand
CCGACCCCGGCTTCTACGAAGGGGTGGGAACGACCGGCGGCTGGCAGGTGCTCGTTGACGGCGTTTCGGTCCTGGTCACATCGAGCACGAACGACAACAGCATCGCTGCGCCGGAGCACACCACCGAATGGGAAAGCAGCTCGGTGACGTTTACTGCGACCGCCGCCTCGCACGACGTCTGGTTCGTGGCCTGGAAACCCGACGGACCGCAGTCGCCGACCTTTCAGTTTCTCGATGCGGTGGATATCGAACTCGTTTCGGAGTCAGTTCCGACGCTGGGGAATTGGGGGCTGTTGTTGCTCGTTGCGGCGTTGGTCGCGGCCTCGGCGCTGATACTCTCGGAGCGCCGTGACGGCCCGCTGGGACAAACCTGAAGCCTCTCACTTCTTGCAGCTGATTTGGGCTGCGGGAGGTACCCGCTGGCCGGAAATTCCGGAACCCGCTTGCACCAGCGAACCCGAGCGTATGGCACGTCGAGTGCGTTCAGGATTCGTCACGTCCCTCATCGTCTCGATCGCGACTTCTCGTTCTCTATAAAGCCTTTATGAAACAATATCTTATGTGGTTTTTTGCTTCTCTTCGCGCTTCGATGGTATCCCGGGCCATTGATCTGTTTATGTGATGTTCGCTATAAAAGATGATTATGCTCTTTTCGCTATAAAGCGGATATGTAGCATCTTTACTATCGAGATCGAAGATGAAGACTCTCGTTCAGTCACCTGCAGCCCTGGGCCGCGCGTTGCGAGACGCTCGGCGAAAGAAGAGCCTCACCCAGCACCAGCTCGCAGTCATGGCTGGCCTTGCACAAACGACCGTCTCGATCGTTGAGCGCGGTGCCCGAGGCGCAACGCTCAATACAATGATGCGGTTGCTGGCCGCGCTTGATCTCGAGCTCGTTCTCCAGAGCAGACAATCTGCAGACCTAACAGCGCAGTGGCAGAAAGTTCCCTAGTTCGTGGGTCGCAAGCGACAGAGACGAGACCTCCACGTCGCCATGAACGGCCAGGTGGTTGGTGGCCTTTCGCGTTCTGCAACCGGAGCCCTTCAGTTTCAGTACAGCCCGGAGTGGCTCGAGGCCCAGTCGCCGACGCCGATTTCTTTGTCGCTCCCACTTTCGACAGAGCCATTCTCTGGAGAGACCGTATCGAACTTCTTTGACAACTTATTGCCGGATGACGTGCAGATTCGCCGGCGGATGCAGGCCTCACTCGGCACGGATACAACGCAGTCTTTCGATCTGCTTGCTGGTGCGGGAGCTGACTGCGTTGGAGCGCTTCAGCTATTCGAAACCCCAGAGATGCCGGATGTCCGCCAAGTTCACGCGACGCCAGTATCCGATGCGGATATGGCTCGGATGCTCCGCGATTATCGCCAACGCCCGTTGGGCATGGCACCCGAAGAGGACGATTTCCGCATCTCGATCGCTGGAGCGCAGGAAAAGACGGCATTCCTTTGGTACGAAGGTGCTTGGCAACGACCGCACGGGCCAACGCCTACCACGCACGTCTTCAAGCTCCCGATCGGAATGATTGGTGAGTTCGGGATCGACTTGCGTGACAGCGTCGAGAACGAGTGGTTGTGTCTAAAGATCGCGGCGGAATTCGGCCTTCCTACTCCCCATGCGGAGATTCGAGTATTCGAAGACGTAAAGGTCCTCGTGGTCGAGCGGTTTGACCGCCAATGGTCAGACGATGGAAAGTGGCTGATCCGAATTCCGCAGGAAGACACGTGCCAATCATTGGGAATTCCGCCGGGACTAAAGTACGAATCGCACGGAGGCCCCGGCATCCGAGACATATTGGATCTCCTGCTTCAATCGCAGCGATCACATGAAGACCGCACCACCTTTTTCCGTGCATGCGTTGTCAATTGGCTGCTGGCTGCGACCGACGGTCACGCGAAGAATTTCAGCGTATTTCTCCACCCAGGTGGTGGATGTAGCCTGACGCCGCTCTATGACGTGATGTCTGCGTATCCCATCAGGGCAGCCGGACAAATGAACACCGCCAAGATAAAAATGGCGATGGCTGTCGACGGGAAGAACCGACATTATCGTTGGCAGGAAATCCACCGCAGTCATTGGATTTCGACTGCAAAGAAATGCCGATTTCCTGAGAAAGAGGCGGTCGCTGTGTTGGATGATTGCGCGTCTCGAATCGACCGAGTAATCCAAAATGTGACGAAGTTGTTGCCGTCAGACTTCCCCGAGAGTGTTGCCGATCCAATTCTGGAAGGTCTGGCAGATTCACGGAGTCGGATCGAGCCGTAGCTAGCCACCTGGGGATTGTTCGAGCCCGGTCTCGTGCTCCAGTTTCCTGAATGCACTCAGCCGCTTAGGTTGGGGGCGTTTTGGTTTGCGTGGGGTCCGGAGCTGGACATCAACGCGGCTGCCCCTTGCCGGGCGTCAACGTGTAATGTCTCGCCACCTATGCTGATCACCGACACCGCGGCCCTCCTGGATTTTTGCGACGCCGTACGCGGCGCGCCCTACATCGCAGTCGACACCGAGTTCATGCGCGAGAAGACGTACTACGCCGATCTCTGCCTCGTGCAGGTCGCGTACGGCGAACATGCCGCCGCAATCGACCCGTGCGCGGCGGGCATGGATTTGTCTCCGCTTCGCGAGTTCCTCTGCGACGAGTCCACGCTGAAGGTGTTGCACTCCGCCTCACAGGACCTCGAGATCTTCTTCAACGCGTTCGATCAGGTTCCGGGTCCGGTCTTCGATACGCAGATCGCTGCCGCGTTCTGCGGCCACGGCGACCAGCCGGGCTACGCGAAACTGGCCGCGTCCATGCTCGGTGTAGAGCTCGACAAGGCGTCACAATCGGTCGACTGGTCTGTTCGCCCGTTCTCCGACCGTCAGCTCGCATACGCGCTCGGTGACGTCACCCACTTGTGCAAGATCTACGAACTTCTCACTGCTGAGCTGGAGCTCAAGGGTCGGCGGGACTGGGTCGGATTGGATATGGCTGCTCTCCTCGAGCCGTCCCGATACCGAGTGGAGCCGCGCGAAGCCTATCGGCGGATCAAGTTGCGCCGCCCGAAGCGTCGAGATCTCGCGGCGCTGCGCGAACTGGCGGAGTGGCGGGAAGAGACCGCGATCGAGCGTAACCTTCCACGCAACTGGGTCGTGCGTGACGAAGCGCTCGCCGAGATTGCGCAGCATCTCCCGAAGGACAAGGGGCACCTCGCCCGTGTGCGAGGGTTGAAGCCGCATGTGGCAAAGGGCGGTGATGGCCAGGCCCTATTGGACGCGATCGCGCGCGCGCTCAGCACCCCCGAAGACGATTGGCCGGCCGTGGCGAAGGGCCGTCGCCCCGTCTCCGGACACGAGTCGCAGGTGGCACTGCTTCAGGCGCTGCTCCGGCTGCGATGCGACGCGCACGGCGTGTCGACATCGATGGTGGCGAGCCGTTCCGACCTCGACCGG
>JAJDAM010000139.1 GCA_029261905.1 Deltaproteobacteria bacterium | reverse complement strand
GCCGAGCGCTCGGCCGATCGATATCTGACAGAACCTACCGCGACGACACAAAAGCAGGAGCCGCGACGAGGCCCCGTCGAACACGACCGCCGGCGACCCAGAACCGATCGACGGCAACCCGCACAAGGAGACGAAAATGCTCGAGAAATACCGAATTCACGTCGAGGAGCGCGCCGCGCAGGGGATCCCGCCGCTCCCGCTCGACACCGAGCAGACCCAGGCGCTCGTCGAATTGATCACATCGCCGCCGGCTGGTGAAGAGGAATTCCTTCTCGCGCTACTGACCGACCGAGTCCCGGCGGGCGTCGACCCCGCCTCGCATGTGAAAGCCGGGCTGTTGGCATCGGTCGCGAAAGGGGAGAGCCAGACGCCCTTGATCAGTCCAGAGCGTGCCGTCGAATTGCTCGGGACGATGTTGGGTGGATTCAACGTCGCACCGCTGATCGAATTGCTGGGCCACGAAACTCTCGGCGGATTGGCGGCCGATCAACTGAAGCACACGCTTCTCGTCTTCGATGCCTTCGATTCGGTCAGAGAACTCGCTGACGGCGGCAACGCGAACGCGCAAAGCGTGCTGGACTCCTGGGCCAACGCGGAGTGGTTCACCTCTCGGGCCAAGGTGGCCGAGAAGATCACCGTCAGCGTATTCATGGTCAGCGGCGAGACCAACACCGACGATCTGTCGCCAGCCACGGACGCCTTCTCCCGCCCGGATATCCCGTTGCATTCGCTGTGCATGTTGAAAAACGAGCGCGAGGGCATTCACGATGCGATGGGGCAGATCGCCGAGCTGCGAAAGCTGGGCCATCCGATTGCATACGTCGGCGATGTCGTGGGTACCGGGTCGAGCCGGAAGTCCGCGACCAACTCCGTTCTGTGGCATCTCGGCGACGATATTCCCTTTGTCCCGAACAAGCGCGCCGGCGGCTTCGTGATCGGCGGCAATATCGCACCGATTTTCTTCAACACGCTCGAAGATTCCGGCGCACTGCCGATCGAATGTGATGTGGCCAAGATGGAGATGGGCGACGTCATCACGATCTACCCCTATGAAGGTCGCATCGAGAACGCCGCCGGCGAAACGATCTCGACGTTCGAATTGAAGACGGACGTGCTGCTCGACGAAGTGCAGGCCGGAGGACGGATCCCGCTGATCATCGGTCGCACATTGACGACGAGGGCTCGCAATGCGCTCGGCCTCGGGCCGAGCGACGCATTTCGGCAGTTCGCGACCGGCGCCGACACGGGCAAAGGCTTCACGCTCGCTCAGAAAATGGTGGGTCGTGCCTGTGGCCTGCCCGGCGTGCGACCGGGATCGTATTGTGAGCCCCGTATGTCGACCGTCGGGTCGCAAGACACCACCGGGCCGATGACCCGCGACGAGTTGAAGGAGCTTGCCTGCCTATCGTTCAATGCGGATCTGGTCATGCAGTCGTTCTGTCACACGGCCGCCTACCCCAAGCCGGTTGATATCGAAACGCAGCACACGCTTCCCGATTTCTTTCAGATCCGGCGCGGCATCGCATTGCGGCCCGGCGATGGGATCATCCATTCCTGGATGAACCGGATGCTGTTGCCGGACGAGGTCGGCACTGGCGGCGACTCGCACACCCGCTTCCCGCTCGGGATTTCGTTTCCGGCTGGATCCGGATTGGTCGCATTCGCAGCGGCGCTCGGAATGATGCCACTCGACATGCCCGAGTCGGTTCTGGTTCGCTTCAAGGGGGAGCTTCAGCCGGGGATCACGTTGCGGGACATGGTCAACGCCATCCCCTACGCGGCGATCCAGAGCGGCGACCTCACCGTCGAGAAGGAAGGCAAGAAAAACATCTTCTCGGGTCGGATCATCGAGATCGAAGGACTGGGGCAGTTGAAGGTCGAGCAGGCTTTCGAATTGTCCGATGCCACCGCCGAACGTTCGGCCGCCGGCTGCACCATCCTGTTGGACAAAGAGCCGGTCATCGAATACCTGAAATCGAATGTGGTCATGCTGCGTTGGATGCTCGCCAACGGCTACCACGTGGTGGCAACCATCGCGCGGCGCGCCAAGGCGATGGAGGCCTGGCTCGAAAACCCCGAGCTGCTGGCCCCGGACCCGGACGCCGAATACGTCAAAGTCATCGAGATCGACATGAACGAGATTGCCGAGCCGCTCCTGGCTTGCCCGAACGATCCGGATGACGTCAAGCCGCTGTCCGAAGTCGAAGGGACCCACGTCGACGAGGTCTTCCTGGGCTCGTGCATGACGAACATCGGCCATTTTCGTGCCGCAGGCCGCTTGCTCCAGCAGCATGGCGAACCGCTCGCGACGCGCATGTGGGTCGTTCCTCCGACCAAGATGGACGAGGCACAGCTGCGCGAGGAGGGGTACTACAGCTACTTCGCGATCGCGGGTGCGCGTACCGAGACCCCCGGCTGTTCGCTCTGCATGGGCAATCAAGCCCGTGTCCTGGCCGGCGCGACCGTGGTGTCCACCTCTACGCGCAATTTTCCGAACCGTCTCGGGAAGGGCGCCAACGTGTTCTTGTGTTCAGCCGAGCTCGCCGCCGTGACGGCGATCCTGGGCAAGCTCCCGACCCCTGCGGAGTACATGGAGTACGCGCACCGGATCAACGAGATGGGATCCGATCTCTATCGCTATCTGAATTTCAATGAACTGCCGGAGTTCACGCACGCGGCCGAGGAGGCCCTGGCGATCATCCAGTGACGCGGTTCTGCGTTCTGGACGAGCCAAGCAGAGGAGTCATTCGATGAAGCTGGTCACCTTTACGCACGGCACCACAACCCGAATCGGTGTCGCCGTCGACGACGCGGTCATCGATCTGTCGGTCGATGCCCCCGAACTCCCGACCGAGATGAGGGCGTTTCTCGAAGCGGGCGATCCAGCGCTCGATACGGCCCGTGCGGCCGGTGCAGCGGCGGTCACGACCCTGCCTCTCGCCGCGGTGCACCTCGAGTCTCCGGTGTTGCGCCCCCCGAAGATCAT
>JAJDAM010000138.1 GCA_029261905.1 Deltaproteobacteria bacterium | reverse complement strand
CGAGAGTCGACTTTCCCGATCCCGACTCCCCGACAACTCCAACGGTCTCTCCCGCATCCACCCGCAGGCTGGCATCCCGCACCGCGTGAACGGTCTGCCCCTTGCCGAACAGAAATCCACCGCCGCGCTGAAAGGACTTAGCGAGGCCCTCTGCCGCTATCAAGGGTGTAGGTGTTCCGCTCATTTGACCGGCCGCTCGGCAGAATGGAGAAAACAGGCGACGCGTCGCTCACCGAACGTAACCCCATCTGGGTAGCTTTGATTGCACGGCTCGAAACAGTCGGGACAGCGTGGATGGAAGCGACAGCCGCTGGGAAGTTCTGTCGGATCGGGCACAGCGCCGACGATTGCGGGAAGCTTGCGATCGGCGCGGCGCGGCGCGCGACCGGGAGACGCGTCGAGCAGCCCTCGTGTGTAGGGATGGAGGGGTTTTTGGAACATCGCGCCCACCGGGCCCTCTTCGACCAATCGACCGGCGTACATCACACCCACCCGGTCGGCCGTCTGAGCCACCACGCCTAAGTCATGGGTGATGAACAGCACCGTAAGTCCTAGATCTCGCTTGAGATCGCGCAGAAGCTGCAGAATCTGCGCCTGCACCGTGACATCGAGCGCCGTCGTCGGCTCGTCGGCGATCAAGAGCTTCGGTTCACCCGCCAGCGCAACGGCGAGCATCACGCGCTGGCGCATACCGCCCGAAAGTTCATGAGGGTAGGTCGACGCAAGTCGCTCCGGATCCTCAAGGCGCACACGCTCCAAGAGGAGAACGGCCGCCTTCCAGGCCTCCTTGCGACTCAGCCCTTGGTGCAACTTGGCCACTTCGGCGATCTGCGAACCTACTTTCATGACTGGGTTGAGCGCAGCGGAGGCTTCCTGGAAAACCAGCCCGACCTGTCCCCCACGTACCGCGCGCATCTGCTTGGCATTCAGAGCGCGTAGATTCTCGCCTTGGAGCTCGATAGAGCCTGCCGTGATCCGGCCAGGATCAACAAGGTCCACCACCGCAAAACCCGTCGCGCTCTTGCCGCAGCCCGACTCTCCGACAAGGGCATACGTCTCGCCCTGACGGACCGTGAGGTCCAAACCATCGACCGCTCGCACGGGGCGGTCCAGAGAAGGCCCCGGGTAGTGCACCGCAAGGCCTCGGATCTTGAGCATGTCCATCACGGCGCATTCTACTCGCCGCGGGCGCTGCGTAACGCTGGATTCGACCGAGCGGCTCTGGTAAGGATGTTCCTATGCTTACACCTGTTGAATGGACTGGAACCCAACTCCGCATGCTCGACCAGCGCGTCCTTCCCGGCGAAGAGACGTGGCTGCCGCTCAACACGCCCGAAGAGGTCGCCGATGCGATCCGGGACATGGTTGTGCGTGGCGCCCCAGCGATCGGCATCTCTGCCGCGTTTGGCCTGACACTCGCGGCCCAGCAAGTGACCGGCGAGTCGGTCGAGGCCTTCGATGCTCACCTACGCGCGAAATCGAAGATCCTCAACGACTCCCGTCCGACAGCGGTCAACCTGGGCTGGGCGCTCGAACGACTGCAGGCGCTCGCGACTCGACTGCGCGCCGCAGGGCAGGACAACGTCGGGATCACCCAGGCGCTCGAGAAGGAATCCAGACGGATCTACGAAGAGGATCTGGCGGCCTGTAAGGCCATGGGGCGCTGTGGCTCTCCGTTTGTTCCGGACGGCTCCACCGTCCTGACCCATAGCAACGCGGGCGGACTGGCGACCGCGGGTTACGGCACGGCGCTGGGGGTGATTCGCGGAGCCCATGACGACGGCAAGAAAGTCCGCGTCCTGGCCGATGAAACGCGCCCTTTCCTACAGGGCGCACGACTCACCGCCTACGAGCTTATGCATGACGGCATCGACACCGTTCTAATCACCGACAACATGGCCGGATCGCTCATGCAGCGAGGCGAAATCGATCTCGTGGTGGTTGGCTCGGATCGAATCGCGGCCAACGGCGATGTCGCCAATAAGATCGGCACCTACTCGGTCGCTGTTCTTGCTCGCGCGCACAAGATTCCGTTCTATGTGGCCGCGCCAACCTCGACGGTCGACTTGAACTGCCCTGACGGATCGCAGATTCCGATCGAACAGCGGGATCCCGCAGAGGTCACGTCGATGGGTGGGAAACGGATCGCCCCCGAGGGCGTCGGTGTCCTCAACCCGGCTTTCGATGTCACCCCCGCGGATCTGGTAGACGCGATCGTGACCGAGCAAGGTGTCGCCCGAGCGCCCTACGGCCCGGCGTTAGCCAAACTCGTGGCCCAAGCGGTAGCGGAGCGCGGCGAGTGACGCGAATCCTGGGCATCGAATCGTCCTGCGATGAAACTGCGGCCGCTGTCGTCGCAGATCGCACGGACGTGCTCTCATCGGTCATCGCCTCGCAGATCGCGATTCACCGCAAGTATGGGGGCGTGGTGCCCGAAATTGCCGCGAGGCATCACGTGCAGGCGATCCGCCCGGTCATCCAAGAGGCACTCGAAACAGCAAATTGCACGCTGAAAGACATCGACGCCGTAGCGGTCACTCAAGGCCCCGGACTGGTGGGCTCCCTCCTGGTCGGAGTATCCGCCGCCAAAGCACTTGCCTGGCACAGCAGCAAGCCACTCATCGCGGTGAATCATCTCGAAGGGCACATTCGCTCCACGTTTATCGAGACTCCCGACGTGGAGTACCCGGTGTTGGCGCTCATCGTGTCCGGCGGACACACCTCCCTGTATCTGTCGCCCGAAGAGGGCGCCTACCACCTCTTAGCCAAGACCCGGGATGATGCGGTCGGTGAGGCGTTCGACAAGGTCGC
>JAJDAM010000137.1 GCA_029261905.1 Deltaproteobacteria bacterium | reverse complement strand
TGACCCCCGAGACGGCTCAAGCTCTATGACCTGCCGGCCTCGCCCTCGAGTCGCGTACGACGGGTCTCGTTCAAATCCTCGAACTTCTTGCGGTCGATCGAGACGAAGATCCCGGTCGATTCGGCGCAGCAGACATCTCCGAAATACACGGCACCGCTCGTATAGATGCGGCGACCCTCGACCCGATCGAGACGTCCCTCGAAGCGGAGCTCCGTCCGGATTGGCGTGGGGCTGCGATACTTGATCTCCAGCGTTCCCGTCATGCCGGGATTGCCCGAGAAGATGCAGGCCATTCCCAGTAGCTCGTCGAACGCGGCCGCCAAGAACCCACCATGGACGCAGCCGGGTGCCCCTTCGTAGGCATTGCCGAAGTATCCGGTGCCGCCCACGAGCCCGGACTCGGCATCGGGCGCCAGATCGAGCGGCGGCGCGATTGGATTCGAGCGCCCGACGAGTGGGCTTCGATCATGAAACGTCTCCATTCCCGAGAGGGCCATCTCCGCGATTCCCAGCGGATCGGTCACCAGTGGTCCTCTCGCGAAGCGCTCGGCCATTCCACGAATCTCAGTCGCCGCACGGCGCAGGTCCGGCTCGCCTGCATCTGTGGCGCAGATGCAATCCAGGAGGGCACGAACGGAAGTGGCCAGCTCGCGCTTGGCCTGCCATATCGGCGGAACGTCAGCATCCTCGCTCCGAAACTGGGCGATCCTCTCCAGGATCATCGATCTCTCGTCTACCGCATCGTTGCTCATTGGTTCTCCGTGGTCCCCTCTCTACGTCGCCAGACACGCCGGAGACAATCGCTGCACGAGCGCACGCCCATCGCGCGCACACGCGAGCCCCGCAACGCACGAACTCATCTACTGCAAGTCGAACCCCTCGTACCCATTCGCAGCGACTTCGTCGCATTTTGTACGGTAGGCAGGTGATCCTCCCGCATAGGCCATGAACGTTCGCTTCTTGTCAGGGAGATTCTGATTGACACCCGTGAACCATGAATCCGTCTTGGAGAGGAGTGTCAGTTCCGCGATGTCGTAGACGTGTTTCGTCCAATCATCCTCGGCCGCTCGGGTGGGCACAACTCGCTCGTAGTCGTTGTCTCGCAGGTATCGAATCAGGTCCGTCACCCACTCGACGTTCTGCTCGATACACCGCGGACTGTTGCAGAACGTCGCGGCATTGTGCGGCCCGACCAACGTCAACAGGTTCGGAAAACCGACGCTCTGCAGGCCCAGGTAGGTACGGGGGCCATCGGCCCACTTGTCCTTGAGCGTCTGTCCGCCCTGGCCCCGGATCTCGATCCGATCGAATGCGCCGGTAATGGCATCGAAACCGGTCGCGTAGATGAGGATGTCGAGTTCGTACTCGGCTTCAGCAGTCTTGACGCCCAAGGGAGTGATTCGTTCGATCGGTGCTTCGCGAATGTCAACGAGCAGGACGTTGTCCTGGTTGTAAACCTCGTAGTAGTGCGTCTCGAGAGGAACGCGCCGGGTGCCAAATCCGTGATTCTTGGGAATCGGCATCTCCGCGATTTCGGGGTCTTTGACTCGCTCGCGGATCTTCCTCCGCATGAATTCGGTCATGAAGTCGTTGGCTTCGGGGTTCACCAGGATGTCGGAGAAGTTCCCCATCCAGATGCCGAATCCCGGCTCTCCGTACAGCTTCTGAAAGAAGGCCTCTCGCTCCTCTGGCGAGACCTCGAGGGCAGAGCGGGGGTCAGACATGTGGAGAAAACCGCCATGAGACTCACGACATTTCCTGAAGATCTCGGGATAGCCGGCCTTGATTCTCGCCTGGGCCTCCTCATCGATCGGACCGTTGTGCAAGGGGGCACACCAATTGGGTGAGCGCTGGAACACGGTGAGATGGGCGGCGATCTTGGCGACCTCCTGGATCGTTTGAACGCCGGTCGCGCCGGTCCCAATCACGCCCACACGCTTGCCCGTGAAATCTATCGGCTCATGTGGCCAGCGCGCCGTGTGATACGCAGGACCTTCGAAGCTGTCGAGCCCCGCGAATCTAGGCAACGTCGGCGCAGAGAGAGGCCCGACGGCCGTGATCAGGAACCTGGCCCGCGCACGGACGCCTTCGTCGGTCTCGATCTCCCAGCATTTCCCTGCCTCATCGAATGCCGCGCACTTGATCCGGCTGTCGAACTGGATGTCTCGGCGAAGGTCGAATTTGTCGGCAACGAACTCGAGGTATCGCAGGGTTTCAGGCTGCGGAGAGAAGTGCTCACTCCACTGCCATTCCTGCAGCAGCTCCGGCGAGAACGAGTAACCGTAGCTGTAACTCTCTGAATCAAAACGCGCGCCCGGATACCGGTTCCAGTACCAGGTGCCGCCGACGCCCGGTGCCTTCTCGAGGGCGACGACGCGCAGGCCCTGGTCCCGTAGCAGCTTCAGCGCGTAGAGGCCAGACATGCCGGCGCCCACCACGACGACGTCGAAATCGAGTTCGGTACTGGTCCGGTCCGCGGCACTCATCGGTCGAGCCCGGTGTTGTTCTGCAGATCGTCGTCCATGCTCACGGCGGCTCCCATCAATTTGCACCGCAGCATGATACCGACTTGAGTCGGACCAGGATCGCTCGCCTGTACCGCGTTGCCGCCATCGTCTGGGAGCTGCCGCCACCGAGCGTTGCACCGGTGAAATGGGACCGAGGCATGGAGACCCAGGTTCCGCCAGGCGGCGAGACGCCAGCGAGGCGCGGGAGGTATTCTTTGGGCGGAGAGGGGAGAAAGCATTGACTGCGAAATCCAACGAGGCACCGACCAGCTCTCGCCTGCTCGAAAGCATGCTCGCGACCCCGCGCCGAGAATTGTGGTCTTGGGACCAGCCGGAAAGGGAAGCCGCGCAGCTTGAAGTCGCACGCGAGCGTTTCGAGGCATTGAGGTCAAGGGTCCCGCAACTGGCCAAGCTGGCGGATCTGCAGCAAGTGGAATCCATCGACACCCTGGACGATCTGGCGCCGTTGCTGTTCCAGGACACGGTCTACAAATCCTATCCGATATCGTTGATCACCAGGGGCCGCTTCGACCTTCTCACGCGCTGGCTCGACGGCATCACGTCCCATGATCTGTCGCATGTCGACGTCTCCGGGTGCGCGGGATTCGACGATTGGTTCGACAAATTAGAGGCGCAAACGCCGTTGCGGCCCCACCATTCAACGGGGACCACCGGAAAATTGTCCATCATCCCGCGCGACCAGCGGGAACTCGATCGATTCGAGCATCTCCTGGTCCGCAACTACGAACCTTTCGACGACGAGCCCGATCCGCTCGACTTGTTGCGCAAGGGGAGCGAGCCGATCCCCATCGTCCATCCATCCTACCGTCATGGCCGCCACCTGGCGCAACGCATGATGGACGCGTTGGTGCGCCAGATCGGCTCGGAAGAGACGACCTACGTGCTCTTCGACGACGCCTTGAGCGCCGACATCATGTCGCTTGTTGGCCAGGTGCGGGGCGCGAGCATGCGCGGCGCTCTCGACGAGATGGAGCTGTCTCCCGATCTGCTCGCCCGCTACCGAACGGTGATCGAGCGGCAAGCCAAGCAGGCGGAACACCAGGCGGCCTTCTTCGAGAGAGTCGTCAAGGACTTGAACGGCGAAGGCGTCTATGTCGTGGGCGTATCGGCGATGTTGTACGAGTGGGCCGTCAAGGGCGAAGAGCACGGGATCGATCAATTGTTCGCCTCGGAGAGCATCATTACGAGCGGCGGCGGCATGAAGGGCATCGTTGTTCCCGATGACTGGCAGGGTCGCGTCGAAGAGTTTCTCGGCGCGCCGCTGCGCTTCGGCTACGGGATGTCCGAATCGATGGGGGCGGCGAACATGTGCGCGACGGGGAACTACCATCCGTTGCCCATGACCGTCCCTTTCGTCCTCGATGTCGAAACCGGCACGCCAACGCCGCGATCGGGAACACGGACAGGCCGGTACGCCTTTCTCGATCTGATCACCGAATCATTCTGGGGTGGATTCGTGACGGGCGACAGGGTGACCGTCACCTGGGACGGCTGCGCATGCGGTCGGCGCGGGCCGTATTTCCATCCGCGAATCGAGCGGTTCAGTGAGCTCGAAGGGGGCGATGACAAGGTCAGCTGTTCCGGGTCCGTCGATGCGCACAAGGAAGCGATGGAGTGGCTCGTTGCGAAAGCAGGCTTGAACC
>JAJDAM010000136.1 GCA_029261905.1 Deltaproteobacteria bacterium | reverse complement strand
CGTATGGCCGTGGACCATCGGCCGATTCTGCGAGCAGATGTCGCGACCCGATCTCGCTGCGTACGATCTGGTCGGCTAGCGCGCCGCGAGTTCGGCCCGACTACTTCTTCTTCCGCGGACGAAAGTCGAAATCGTACAAGTCCGTAGCTCGCAGGTACAAGAACATCGTCGCCATTGCATCCTGCTCGACGCCCGATGTGTTGTCGTAGACGCTGATCAAGTCGTATTCGTGATCCCGGTAGATCGGAACTCCGTCGGAACTCGAAAACTGGGTGACACTGGCCAGACCGATCCCGCTTGCGGCCTGTTCCGTCTTCGCGATGAAAACGGTCTCGTCGGCAGTGACGTCACGCAGTTCGAGTGACTCGGCGAACGGGTGAAGGTGTGCGCTCGCGAAGTGCAGCGTCGTGTCGTAGGGAAGATCGAGTTTCGTCGTGACGCGGGTGTGACTCACCTGGCGTCCGGGCGGCACCTTCCAGAAGCCCGAAAATTTTCGACCTTCGGTGTCTACGAACCTGCCCTGGGGGTGACCGGCGTCATCGCCGAGACTGCAGCCGGGTCCGTGCGCGGTCGTTTCGACCTCCTCGGAAGACATGCCGTAGTGACCGTCCTCACCCTCCATCAGGACCAGCCCGAAGACCCCGTGTTGCACTATGGGTGTCAACGGCTTTTCGAGATCCGCGTCACGAACGAAATCTACGAAGACCTTCTGTCGGACGTCGAAGGGCTCTCCGACGACATTGTGGTTCAGCACCTGCGAATTGAACTGCACCATCTGGTCGGACATGATGGGAATGCCGGTGCCTGCCGGGAATGCGATGTTGAGCGAACCCTGATCGAGACTAAATAGACGGTCGGAGAGGACTCGGAGCCGGCTCGGAAAACGCTCGTGGTAGGCATTGCCGTCGTCGAGAATCAGATTCGAGTGGCACATGAATTCGGGCGAGGTTGTCGTGACAGCATCCTTCTCTGTCATCACGGCCCGGTAGCCGGTGATCCAGAGCAGCTCCGGAACTGTCGGTTCCTCCCACAATGCCACCACCGAGAGTTCGTCAGGACCCTGCATCGACTTCAGGATTCGGTCGATCGTGTAGACCTTCGATGTGAGCTCGCGCGTGTATCGCGGCGAGCCATTCGCTTCGCCCGTAATCCGGACCGGCGCCGCGATCATCTGCGCGGGCGCTTCCGCGAACCCCGGATCGTTCGGACCCTCGGCCGCCCACCCGTTGGTGGCCGCAAACCATGCCAACACGATCGCGCCTGTGAGTCGAAACATCCACTTCATAGTCGTCTCCATTTATCCAAGACCCTACGGCCTCTCTGGACGATAGCTTGACTCCATCGAAGACCCAGCGCCTTCGGCCCGCGCGCCGTGATGTAGTATCCGACCCACTCACCGAGGAGGATTGCCATGCCGGGACCGCTGTCGGGAATCAAAGTCGTCGATGTCTCAGCGGTCGTTTCGGGCCCGCTCGCAACGATGATGCTCGCCGACCAGGGCGCCGACGTAATCCGCATAGAGCCCCACGGGTTGGGCGACACATTGCGTCTTCCGAACTTCGCGCGTGGCGGCCTGACGGCCTTCTTCGCCAACACGAACCGCGGCAAGCGCTCGATGGTGCTCGATCTGACCAAACCCGCAGGCCGCGAGATCGTCTATCAGATGGTGCGTGACGCCGATGTGTTCGTGCAGAACTGGCGACCCGGTGCGACCGACCGTCTGAAACTGGGTGAGCCGGATCTTCGCGCGCTGAATCCCGAATTGATCTACTGTTCGATCTCCGGTTACGGACCGACGGGTCCCTACGCACAGCGCCGCGTCTACGACCCGATCATTCAAGGTCTGTCAGGGCATACCGGCGTGCAGATCAATCCTGAAGTTCCGATTCGCGATCTGGTGCGGAACATCGTCTCCGACAAATCCAGCGCATACACCGCCGCACAAGCCATCTCGGCGGCGCTGTTCGCACGCGAACGCGGTGCGGGCGGCCAACACGTCGAAGTTCCGATGCTGGACGCGTCACTCGCGTTCTTCTGGTGTGACGGCATGATCGCCCACACATTCACCGGCGAAGACAAGCCCAAAGGCCAGGCACTGTACGAAGTCTACCGGCTGTGGGAGACCTCCGACGGACACCTGATGTACTTCGCCGCAACTGATTCGGAGTTCGCAGGGCTGTTCCGCGCGGTCGGCCATCCGGAGTGGAACGACGACCCGCGATTCAGTCGGGAAGGACGAGGCGAAGCAGACAACGCTGCAGAGCTCGGTTCGCTGTTGATGGCCGCCATCCAGTCGATGACGACGAAGGAATGCATCGATCGCATGGTCGCCCAAGACGTCCCCGTCGGTCCGGTGTTGACACTCGACGAGCTGTTCGAAGACGAACAAATCCGACACAACGACGCGATCCTGGCATTCGACCATCCGACGGCCGGCCGATTCCACCAAGCGCGACCGGCCGCACGATTCGACAAGACCCCCCAGAATCCGCTCGTGCGCATGCCTCCGCTACACGGCGAACACACCGAAGAGATACTCGCCGAACTCGGCTTCGATGCCGACGCGATCGCTCAGTTGCGCGCGGACGAAATCATTCCATCCGGAGATTGACCACAGCGCTCGCACCACCACAACCTCGGGAGCATCCGGGCCCTTCTTTGGCAGGCTAGGGCTTCACGATTTCGAAGACTTCGATCTCGAAGACCAGATCGGTACCGGGCGGTATGCTGCGTCCGAACCCATCTTTGCCATAAGCCAGTTCGGCCGGCACCCAGAGCTTGCGCTTGCCACCGACTTTCA
>JAJDAM010000135.1 GCA_029261905.1 Deltaproteobacteria bacterium | reverse complement strand
GCGCGTTGGGTCGAAGCCGGGGAGACAGGCCCCGTCTCTGCCGCAGCGCCGGCAGTCCGTGCGATTTTCGAACGCATCCTCTACCCCGGAGATCCCGTATGAGGCGCATCGCAACCCGACTGCGCTGCGAGCGAAATCCGCTGAGGCTCTCCGCCGCGTCCGCTACGCGGTGCGAGGCTGGATCGCGGATCATTGGATGCCTTGCGTTCTGTGCAGTGTGGGCCGTTTTGGCCGGTTGTTCCCAGGAGGCTCCAAAACCTCCCGCCGGTGCACCTCCGGTCATGGTCGGACGGGCGATCGCGCAGGATGTCGTCGACCGGATCGAAGCAACGGGACAATTGTTGGCGAAGGCCGAAGCCACTGTGGCCGCACAGGTGTCGGGTGAGGTCACGCAAATCGCCGCCGACGAGGGTGCCGCAGTCACGCTCGGTCAGATCATTGTCGAGATCGACCCACAGCGACGCCAGCTCGAGCTGACGGACGCACGCGCCAGCCAGGCCCAGATGCGGGCGCAGCGGGTCGAAGCGACCCGCGAAGTGAAGCGAGCCGAGCAATTGGCGACCGGCGGCGCGGGGTCGAAAGCGCGACTCGACGAGAAGAAGACTCGATTGGAGCTGGCAAACGCGCAACTGCAGGCCATGGCCGCGCGGGTCGGGCTCGCCGAACGCGCGTTGGCCGACGCCAGCGTGACGGCCCCATTCGACGGGCTGGTCGCGCGCAGACTGGTGAACGTGGGCGAGTTCGTCAACGCAGGGCAGGAGATGTTCAGCCTGGTGGCGCTCGACCCGATCGAGGTCGAGTTCTTCTTGCCCGAAGTCGACTCCTCACGCGTCGCGGTCGGCCAGACAGTCGGCGTGCGCGTCGCCTCACAGCCCGGTGAGGTGTTTCAAGGCGAGGTGAGCGTGGTCTCCCCGACGATCGACACCGAGTCGAGGACACGCCGCGCGAAGGCGGTGATCGCGAATCGGGACGGCCGGTTGTTGCCAGGTTCATTCGCACAGGTCGACCTGGGCGTGGCCGAGCGCAGCGGCGTCATCCTGGTCCCCAAAGAAGCGGTGCTGTTGCGATCGGATGGCGCGGTGTTGTTCAAGCTGCAACCGGGTGGGGAACATGCGATGCGCGTGCCCGTCGACGCCGGAGCCCACCGCGGGGACCTGGTCGAGATCCGGGGAGGGGTCGCTGCGGGCGACTGGGTCGTGGTGCGCGGCCAGTCCAACCTGGTCGACGGCTCGCCGGTGGCGCTGCGCAACATGGATGGCTCGTCTTTCGACACGGACGCGGCAGGGTCCGACGGATCATGACACTATCCGACATCGCGATCGGTCGTCCCATCCTCACCTGGATGATGACGCTGGCGCTGATCGTCTTTGGCGTGCTCGGCTACAGCCGCCTCGGCCTCGACCAGTACCCGAACATGGAATTTCCCGTACTCACGGTGATCGCCGTGCTGCCGGGTGCGAGCCCGGAAACCGTCGAATCGAGCGTGGTCGACGTCATCGAGGAGCAGGTGACTACGCTTTCGGGTGTTCGAAGCGTACGCTCCACCAGCCAACAGAGCGGGGCGCAGATCATCGTCGAGTTCGGGCTCGGTGCGGACCTCGACGTGATGGCGCAGGAACTCCGAGACGCGATCGCGATTGCCCGGCTCGAGCTTCCTCCGGAGCTGGAGCCGCCGGTGGTCCGGTCGTTCAATCCGAACGACATCCCGGTGTTGTGGTTCCCGTTGGAATCGCATGCGTCCGTCGCCGAGATCACCGATTTTGCAGAGCGCCACCTCAGCCCGATGCTCGAGACGATCCCCGGTGTCGCCGGCCTGCAGATGTTCGGAAACCGAGCGCGCAACATCCGGATCTGGCTCGATGGGGAGGCATTGCGCGCGCACGGCCTGGCCGCCAGCGACATCATCGGCGCACTCGCACGCCAACACGTCGATTCGCCTGGAGGCGCACTGGAAAGTGGCCGGATGGAATACTCCGTCCGGACCGACGCCGAGTTCCACACCATCGAAGAACTGAAATCGTTGGTGGTCGCGCACAGCGGAGACGCCCCGATCCTGCTGCGCAACGTCGCCCGCGTCGAAGACGGTGCCGAAGACCAGAAGATGATCGGCCACTACAACGGTCGACTGATGGTCGGCATCGGCGTGATGCGAAAATCCGGCGAGAACACCGTGGCGATCGTCGACGAAGTCTTGCGACGCTTCCCGAAGATTCGCGCGATTCTGCCCGAAGGCATGCACATCGTCGACGCCGAAGGCTGGGTCGACTTCTCGCTCGGTGTCCGCGAGGCCGTGCAAGAGACGCAGTTCGCACTGCTGTTCGGGGCGCTGCTCGCGATCTTCGTCGTGTTCGTCTTTTTGCGCCGAACGCGACCGACATTGATCGTAGCGGCCGCGATTCCGATCTCGCTGATCGCGACCTTCGGTCTGGTCTGGGCGGCGGGCTACACACTGAATACGATGACGTTGCTCGGCATGACGCTCGCGGTCGGTGTCGTGATCGACGATGCAATCGTCGTGCTCGAAAACATCGAGCGTCACCGCGAGGCCGGTGCTTCGCCGGCCGAGGCGGCGTCGACGGGGACTCGCGAAATCACGTTCGCGGCGACGGCTGCGACGGTATCGGTTGCGGCCGTCTTCCTCCCGGTGGTCTTCGTCGAAGGCATCGTCGGGAGCTTCCTGGGCGAGTTCGGCCTCACCGTTGCCGGTTCGGTGATGATCTCTCTGTTCGTCGCACTGACGCTGACGCCCATGCTCGCAGCGCGCATGCCGCCTCCGGTAGAGAGGGAACATGGAAGCGTGTACCAGAGACTCGAGTCGGCCTTCGTCGCACTGGAGAACGGGTATCGAAAGCTGCTTTACTGGACGCTCGATCATCGTCTCGTGACCGTCGCGGTCGCGATCGGCAGTCTCGCATTGGCGATCGGGATCGGCTCGCAGCTGGAGGGGGAGTTCCTGCCCCCGACCGATGGCGGGCTGCTGATGGCACAGCTCGAGGCCCAACCCGGCACGTCACTCGAAGCGACCGCCGAGTATCTGGCACGGGACGAAGCGTATCTGCTCGCGCAACCCGAGCTGTTGGCCATGTTTTCTGCCGCGGGCGGCGGAGGCGGCGGTCCCGACGCGATCCCACAATCCCACACCGGGATGATGTTCGCGATGCTGAAATCCGCCCACGAGCGCGAGCGCAGCATCTTCGAGTTGATCGAGGCCGCGCGCGAGGAGCTGAACCAGATCCCCGGGCGAACTCTGCGCATTTTCAGCATGGGTGAAGTCATGAGCATGCAGCGCGGAGATTTCGAGTTCGAAGTTCGCGCCGACCTCCCGCTCGCCGAACTCGCCGAACTCGCCGACCGCTTCATCGAGCGGCTCGAAGCCATGCCGGGCTACGTCGACGTGG
>JAJDAM010000134.1 GCA_029261905.1 Deltaproteobacteria bacterium | reverse complement strand
GGTCGTCAATGCCGCCGGTGCCTGGGCAGATCAAATCGGCCTCCTGGCGGGCGCCGAGCCCATCGGATTGGAACCGAAGCGGCGTACGGCGATCACGTTCGATCCGCCAATGGACACTGAAATCCAGCGATGGCCCTGTCTGATCGATGCCGACGAAGATTTCTATTTGAAGCCCGAAGGAACGCAGCTGCTCGCTTCGCCCTGCGATGAGACGCCCTTCCCGCCGTGCGACGTCACAGCCGACGATCTGGAGGTCGCACTTGCGGCCGAACGCGTGATGGCCGCGACCACTCTCGAGCTGAGGCACATCCGCCGACGTTGGGCCGGGCTGCGCAGCTTCGTCGCGGACCGGGCACCGGTGATCGGGCCAGACCCCCAGATCGAGGGTTTTTTCTGGCTCGCGGGTCAGGGCGGGTTCGGAATCATGACTTCGTCATCTGCGGCGCGAAGCGCCGCAGGTTTGATTGTCGATGGAACGCTGCCCGCGGATCTGCAACGGCTCGGATTGACGCAAGCCGATCTCAGTCCGGCGCGCAGCACGATCCGTCGCGGCTGACCCGCGCTGCGCGAGGGCTTGGCGAGCGATTGGCGGATGGCTGGAAACAGTCAGTTTTCGTCCAGTGATTCGAAATCGGGCTCGCGCCGTTCTCGGAACGCTGCAATCGCCTCTCGATTCGCGGGTCCCCGAACCAATTCGGCGAAGGTCACGCTCTCGCGATCTCGCGCAGCCCGAACCGCACCCAGGCGTGCCTCGAGCAACAACCGCTTCGTTCCCACGAGCGATGCGATCGGCATCTTGGCGATCTGGTCCGCCAGCGCGAGCGCTGCATCGAGCAGCTGATCGGGTGCAACGGCCCGCCACGCGAGGCCAGCCTCGACCGCTTCGTCCGCGTCGAGCCATGCGGCGGTGTAGAGCAGGTGGGCGGTTCGCTGCCAACCGATCGCCGCGGGCAGCAGGTGCGTGCTGCCCGCCTCCGCGGTCACGCCCAAGCTCACGAATGGCGCCCGCAATCGCGCGCCATTCGCGACCAACACCAGATCACAATGGGGGAGCATCGTCAGCCCGATTCCCACTGCCAGGCCATTGACCGCCGCCACCAGCGGTTTCGGGAAAGCTTCGATCGTCTCGATGAACGGCTCGAAGCCGTGTCGCTCGCCCTTGGGGTGACGGCTCGGCTTACCCAACTCACCCAGGTCCTGCCCGGCCGTGAACGCACGCCCCGCGCCGGTCAGCACGACAACCGCGATCTCCGGGTCATCGCCCGCCTCTTGCAGCGCACTACACACGGCATCGTACAAATCATCGTTGAAGGCGTTGAGCGCGCCCGGGCGATTGAACGTCAACAGCAGCACACGACCGCGCCTGTCTATCCGCAGCGGCTGGGCGTCTACGGGCGCACTCACTTCGGCGGCTCGACACGTTCCGGGTGGCCCGACCACTGCCAGGCGAGCGTCGGTCGCGACAAGCCCAGCATCATCCCGCCCAGAGCGGGAGGGTGGATGAACACCGTGTCCGTCGTTCCCTCGTGCTTGGGCGAGGGAACCACGGTGATCCGGTGGCCGAGTTCGATGGCGCGTTCTTCGATATCGGCGAGCTGGTCCGTCTCTGCGAACGCCATGTAGAACGATTCGCCAAACTTCGAAAAGAATCGGCCCATCGTGTTGCTCGGGTCTTTCGGCGTGATCACTTCGAAGCGATGCAGCTGCTCGCGATCGAACAACGTCAGCGCGCCATCATAGCCGTAGTGGGGCGAGTTGATCGGCACGAAGGCGCCTGCATCGAGGCCAAACAGTGACGAGCACCGCTCCACCGCCGAATTCGCGTCGGCGACCAACAGCGTCACTTCGTACAGGAAATCGATCGCTCCAACGCGAGGCAACGCTTCATCGGCACTCAACACGGCCCGGTACCCCACCGTTCCGGACGAGGCGGGGTCGATGAACACCTGATTGCCTTCTCGCACCGGATCGACGCCCTGCGCGGCGAGGTGACCGACGATCGCGTCGAGATCTGGTGTGGCCGCGCCAGCGGCATAGAGATGCCCACCGCGTTTCCCGACAGCGTCGGCCACGGGCCCTACACCGTCGGGCTCGAGCAACTCGACATAGCCACGCCCCAGCCGGTAACGACTCCGCAGAGCGCCCAGACAATCAACGCGGTCTTCACCATCCGGCACCGCGCCGAGCAGTTCGCTCCAACCCGCACAGGCGCGCTCACGGTCTGGCACGGCCAGCTGTATTCGATCGATCCGGGAAAGCATCGCGTCGTCCTCCTCGAAGTCGTGGTTCATGCTACCAGGTGTGACTGGCACCGTGAGTCGCGATCGGTGTCACGGAATCACGACCGGCTCATGGGTATGGAGTAGTTCTTCATAAAATCCCATCATCAGCGACACGGTCGGACCGGCCACGATCGCACCGCCATGCTCGATGAAGTAGTGCGCCCTTCCCTCGGACCCACGCGAGCCACGCAATCGATACGAGGTCGATGCGAGCACATGATCCAGTGGGAATTCGAGAATCTCGTCGACTTCGCCTTCGGCCGCGCGCAGTTCGCCAAGGGAGTGAACCAGCCCCACGACGGGACGAATCCGAAACCCGCTGTGGCTGACGTAGTCGCCGAGCTCCCCGATGACTTGGACCTTTTCGGGCGCGAGCGCCACTTCCTCGTGTGCTTCGCGCAGCGCGGTCCCGATTGGCCCCGAGTCGTCGGGGTCGGCTCGACCTCCGGGAAAGCAGATGTGCCCCGCGTACGAGATTTGCTCGTGACGACGGGTGAGCAGCAGCGTCAGACCCGAGGAGCGGACCACGATCGGGATCAACACCGCCGCCGGAGTCGCATTTCGCCGCTGTTCGTCGGACACGTTGGGCTCGTGATGCGGATTTCTCAGTGGTTCGCGCATTCGAGCGCGATGGCTGGCGAAATGGTCGATCAACGAAGCTTCGCTCGCGCGAATCGTCGGGTGCAGGAAATCAGATCGGGGCTCCACGAGTCGAATGTAGAGCAAAGCGGCGTTGAAGGCGTGACGGGTGCCGCGATCGTGTCGAGCGTGACGCAGTCGGGAATTCTTCGCGGACTCGCCCTACACTTCGGGCGGCAGGAGCAGGACATCACGGACACCCTGAAGAGCGCTCCATGGGATGCATGAACGCGATCGTCAGGGTCCAAACTCGGGGTTCAGCATGACCGGCCGACTCGTCGCCGAACTGGCTGGCACCGCCGTCGCCGGCCTGTTCGTGTGGACGCTCATCGAGTACACGATCCACGGTCCACTTTCACACCGCTGGAAGACCTTCGTCTCGCCACTGCATTGGGGCCATCACACCCAACCGCGCAACGTCTTCACATCGCCGATGGCTGCAGCTCCGGTCGCCGCGCTGTTATTCGCGGCGAGCGCTGCAATGGTCGGCTCACTCCACGCGTGCGTGTTCGTGGGGGCGATCGTCGTCGGGTTCATTCGCTACGAGCACATCCACTGGCGCATCCATTTCCGAATGCCGCGC
>JAJDAM010000133.1 GCA_029261905.1 Deltaproteobacteria bacterium | reverse complement strand
TTCGCTTCGAACGCGCTTTCTCTCCCAGCAGCTGGACGCGGCCCGCGGTCGCGTCGCTGCTTTCCGGGATGTATCCCGCACAACACGGGGCCCGAACCCGGCTCGACAAGATCGCGCCCGGGATCGATCTGATCGGCGACTATTTGGATACCCGCGGTTACCAGAGCGCAGCGTTCGTCAGCAACGTGAACGTGCTGCCGCTCTGGGGATTCGGTCGCGGCTTCGATCGGTTCGTCGACGTCGACTCGGAGCACAAAGACAGCCACTCCGACGCGGTCAACGACGCGGTCTTCCAATTTCTCGATGAAGGCCCGAAAGAACCCTTTCTGCTCTACATCCATACCCGCGATCCCCATCAGCCCTACGACCCACCACCTCCGTTCGACCAGCTCTGGCCCGCGACCCCGCCCGCGGACGCGACGAACCGTCCCGAGCAGAACAAGCCTCCGTGGGTGACCCACAACATCCAGCGCTACGACGGCGAGGTCAGCTTCAACGACGATCAATTCGGAAAACTCGTTGAGCGCTTGAAAGCCGAGGGGTTCTATGACCGCAGCCTCATCGTGTTCACAGCGGACCACGGTGAGGAATTCCTCGAGCGCGGCGTGTGGGGACACGGCCAGTCACTGTTCGGTGAAGTCGTCGAGATCCCGCTGTTGATCAAGCTTCCTGGAAACGAGCACGCCGGATCGGTGATCGAGCAACCCGCGACACTCGTCGACCTGCTGCCCACACTGTTGTCTGCGGCGGGAATTCCTGTACCCACCGGTCTGGCCGGCATCGACCTGCTTCCGGCGATCGTTCACGGCGAAGAATCGGAACTCTCCGATCGCCCACTCTTTTTCGAGCTCGACCTGGTCGGCCAGACCGGTCGGCGCACCGTCAGCACGGCGATGATCAGGGGACCTTTCAAGTACACCGCCCGCAGTCAACCGACGCACGAGATCGGATTGTGGAACCTCGAGACGGATGCCCACGAGATCGCGAACCTCGCCAATGAGTTGCCCGAGACCCGCGAGAGATTCGCCGAGGAAATCGAGTCGTATCGCAACCTCGATGCTTCCGGGCTCCACGTCTGGGTTGCGGCAAGCCGCAATCCGGCCGCGGCCAGCGCAGCGACAGCCGTCGCCAAAGGCACCTTGACCACGACCGGACGCTTCGAGCGCGTACGCGGCCCGGAACACGAAGCCGACGATCGCGTGGTCATTCACCCGGGCGCACACAAGATGAACTTCGAACTGCATCTCGAAGGTCCCGATCGGGACGGCATCGTGTTCGATGTGTTCCCGACCGATTCAGAGATCGTGCTCGAAGTGCTGCAGGTCGACGGGAAAAACGTGCCGGTACGGATGGGTCGCGAGGCGAGCTCGGGTGGCGAGCTGCCGGTTCGAATCGTCCGCGAATCCCCGGCGATCGCTGTGGACCACCCGGACGAACTGTTCGTCCGTTCCGTCGCGTCCGAGTCGGCCGCCGGCGCTCACGCGAGCGCGCACATCGGCTTCGTAGACCGCTCGCAGGGCAAGCTGTCCGATCTCGAAGAACCGATCATGGAGCGCCTCAAGGCACTCGGATACGTCGAGTAGGTAGATTCGCGTGGTCGAGTCTCAGTTGATCACGCCCGACGCTTTCAACGCCGAGATCCGTTCCCAGTCGAGCCCCAGTTCGGTCAAGACCTCTTCGGTGTGCTGCGCGTGCTCGGGACCCTTTCGCAGCTCGAACGCAACACCATCGAACTGCACCGGGCTCGCCACGACCCGGAAGCTCGACCCGTCTCCGATCTCGATCTCGCGAATGTGATCGTTGGCGATCACCTGCGGGTCGCCGGGGATCTGGCCGGTGGTCTGGAACGGGCCCCACTGCCCCTTCATCGGCGCCAGTTGATCGCGCCATTGTTCGAGGGTCTTCGTCTCGAAGATCTCGGAGAGCACCTGCCGCGCCGCGTCCGAATTTTCCTTGAACGCTTCCGGGGTGGCGAAACGGGGATCCGTCGCGAGTTCCGGATGTCCGAGATGCTCGACGGTATCCGCCCAATACACGTGCCCTTGCAGCATGGTAAACATCATCGTGCCGCCGCCCTTCGAGCGATAGATCCCGACCAACGGGTTGATGAATGCGGCGCCTTGGGTGGGGACTCCGCCACCTTCTCCCGCGAGCATCGCGCCGGTCAAACCGGCACCCATCGCCCACAGGCCGGTCCCGAGCAGAGAAATGTCGACCACCGACGGCTCGCCGGTTCGCTCTCGGCGGAACAATGCGGCCGCGATCCCCCCGGCGATCGTCATTCCTCCGATCGAATCACCGTAGGCCGGACCCGGTTGGAGGCCCGGTGCCTCGCCTTCGGCCCGCATCCCCATGCCACTGCCGCTGCGCGCCCAGTAGTCGGTGGAGTCGTAGCCACCCTTGTGACGCTCCGGCCCCTTGTCGCCATGGGCGGTGCCGCGCGCGTAAATGATGTCGGGATTGATGGCGCGCAGATCGTCGACATCGATCTTCATCTTTTGTCGCGCACCCGGCAGGAAGTTGGTGAGAAACACATCCGAAACCTTCGCGATCTCGTGCAGCAGCGCGCGTCCGTCAGGGTGTGTGAGATCGAGTCCGAGACTTCGCTTGCCCCGGTTGGAGTGTTCCATCAAGAAATTGATGTTCGCGGTGTTGTCCTTGCCTCCAACCTGGATCAATCCACGCTGGCCATCACCACGAACCGGATGCTCGATCTTGATCACATCGGCGCCCCAATCGGCGAGCACCGCGCCTGCAGCCGGTACGAAGGTGAACTGCGCCACCTCGAGAACCCGAACGCCCTTCATGACACCGTCCATCGATTCCTCCGATTCCCCCGCCGCGAGCATATCAGGCATAGGGCGATCAAAGACGATGGAAATTGCACCCTGGCAGTCCGACTCGATGGCCGCGCGATCTCAGCGCACCTCGTCTCAGCGCACTTTGTCTCAGCGCACTTTGTCTCAGGCGGCGCGGGTCTGGCCCAAGGCGCGGCTTTCGAAGCTGTCGAGCAACCACTGCGCGTAGAGGTAGAGGCGGTGATCAGCGCTTCGGTTCCTGTGAGCCTCGAGGCGCTCTTTTCCGAACGAAGAGTTCGGCGCAGCGTCGAAGGGTGGATTCGCTTCCGCGATCCAGGTCGAGATCGGGATTCCGAAACCCTGCTTGCTTCGCTGTGTGATTTCGTTCGGAAGCCAATCCGCGAACGCCTGGCGCAAGATCCACTTGGATTGACCGTGTTTCAGCTTCCATCCTGAGGGGATCCGTCGCGCGAGATCGACCAACTCGATGTCGAGAAATGGCGATCGCACCTCGAGGCCGTGCGCCATGCTCGCGCGATCGACCTTCGTCAGAATATCGTCCGACAGGTAGAGGCGCGTGAAGAACTGGAGCGATCGATCGACGAGTGAGAGCCGCCGGCTCTCATCCCAGGCTTCGATCGCCTCTTCGAATAGTTGTTCGGGGTCGACCGGCTCTGCGATCAGCTCGGCGATCTCGCGGGGTGCCAGTGGCGCCATCCAGACCGGGTTCCAAAGTCGAGGCGGATACGAAAGTCCGGCGAGTGTGCGCTTCAGCTTGAAATCCCAGCTCAGATAACTGTGCGATGTCGGCAGGCGACCGACCATCAGCTGGACCGCGCGATGAATAGGCCGCGGAACGAGGCGTTGGTACCACTGCGCACGGCGCAGCGCTTGAAACGGCGCGTAGCCGGCGAACAGTTCATCGGCCCCATCACCACTGAGCGCCACGGTCACGTCGCGGCGGGCGATGCCGCACAACAACTGCGTGGGCAACAGCGATGCATCCGCCATGGGCTCATCGAGATGGCCCGCGATTTCGGGCCACACCCGCCGGGCGTGGTCGGCGGTGAACTTCACGCTGTGATGTTCGCTGCCGATGTAGCGCGCCATCGTCTGCGCGAATGAGCTTTCGTCGAAGCTGTCCTGGTCGAAACCGACCGAGAAGGTGTGAAGCTCGCCGGGCTTGCGATGACGGGCGGCGACCGCGGCGACCGCCGAGGAGTCGAATCCCCCGGACAGCAACACCCCGACGGGAACATCCGCGATCATGCGGCGGGCCACCGCCGTTTCGAAGCGCTCGCGAAGCTCCTCGGCCACCTGTTCCGGTCCTCGACGAGCGAGCGCTGCGTCGGGCTCCAGTGTGAAGCGCCACCAACGGCGAACCTCGGGTTCACCGCCGGGGAGTTCGATCGTGAGGTTGCTGCCGGCAGCGAGCTTGTGCACCCCGCGATAGATCGATCGAGGCGCGGGAATGAAGCCGTAGCCGAAGTACTTCTGCACGGCGACCGGATCGATCGACGCATCGAATCGGGAGTGCTGTTCGATCGCAGACAATTCCGACGCGAACCCGAACACCCCGCGCTCACGCCACCAATACAGCGGTTTCTGTCCGAATCGATCTCTCGACAACAACAACCGCCGCTTGCTGCGATCGTAGATCGCGAACGCCCACATCCCGTTGAGATGATGGACGAGATCCTCTCCCCACTGTCGATAGCCGTGGAGCAGTACTTCGGTGTCGGAGTGATCCGAAGCGAAGCGATGGCCACGGGCTTCGAGGTCTTCGCGAAGTTCTGCGTGGTTGTAGATCTCTCCGTTGAAGACGACACCGACGATTCTGTCGGCGGTCCACATCGGTTGACTGCCGCCAGCAAGATCGACCACCGCCAGCCGGCGGTGCCCGAGAAAGACCGATTCCGAAGGGTCCGACCACAAGTTCTCGGCGTCGGGACCTCGGTGGGACAACGCGCGCGTCATCGCGCGCAGGTCCGCGATGTCACCGCGCCCGGCGAAGCCCGCGATCCCGCACATCAGTCGCGTTCGTCCATGTTGGGATCCGTATTGGGATCCATGTTCAGTTTCGATCGGATCGCATAGGGAGTCTTCTGTTGCGACTCGTAGTAGGTACGCACCAGCAGTTCTGCAAGGAAGCCCATCAAGATGCTCAACACACCGGTCATGAACGACATCGCACTCAGCAGCGGGAGCGGAGTGAGAATGAACGAGGTGTCGTCGAAGAACTTCCGGTAGATCGAAAACGCGCCGGCGCCCAGACCGATCGCCCAGCACATCAGGCCGAAGCCGCCGAAGACGTACATCGGCCGGGTCTCGTATCGGCCGAGAAACTGCACGACCAACAGATCGAGGAAGACCTTCAGAATCCGGTTGAATCCGTATTTCGATTCGCCCTCGAGGCGGGGCCGGTGATTGACCGGGATCTCCGCGACGGCTGCGCCCTGCCAGCTCGCGTAGATCGGAATGAACCGATGCATCTCACCGTAGAGTCGAACCGACTGAATGGTGTCGCGACGATACGCTTTCAACGAACAGCCGTAGTCGTGAAGCTCGACGCCTGAAATTCGCGAGATCAGACGGTTCGCCACGCGCGACAACCAGACCCTCCGCCAATCGTCATGACGCTCGCGTCGCCAGCCGGACACCACGTCGAAACCCTCCGCGAGCTTGTCGAGCAACCGCGGAATGTCTGCGGGATCGTTTTGGCCGTCTCCATCGAGCGCGACGATGACGTGTCCGAGGGCGTGGTCGATGCCGGCCATCATGGCGGCCGTCTGCCCCAGATTTCGCTTGAGGGTCAACACTTTGATGACATCGTTCTTGGCCCCCAGCGACGCCATCAGAGCCGGGCCGTCATCGGTACTTCCGTCGTCGACGAGGATGATCTCGTACGCGGTCGGCAGGCCGATCAGCGCATCGGTCAGCTCTTCCAGCAGCGGAATCAGATTTCCGGCCTCGTTGAAGACCGGGACGACCACTGAGAGCACGCGACCCCTCCAGGCAGCTGAGCTTGAATTGACTTCGGGATTGAGTTCGGATGGAGCTCGCTCGGCCATTTTCGAACCCAAGATGGCCCGAACCCACACCGAAGTCCGGTATCGGAACACCGGGCCCGATTCTTGATGGAATCGCTTAGGGGTAGGAGCAGTTTTGCCGATCAATGGGGCCTGACGCGTGTCCCGAAACCCGGATTCACGCAGCGGCTGCAAAGCGAATCTCGACCGATTGCGAGCCCGCCTTGGGATCCGATGCGACGAATCAGCTCGGGTGAACTGCTGGAGACCCGGTGAAAACTCTCGGATGGGCGGCTCGGGACACACACGCGTCGTTGCTCGCGCTGCTGGTGTTGCTGTGTGGCGTCGTGTTGTCGATTTCGGGTTTCGACTATCTCCCCACCCACGACGGCCCCCAACACGTCTACACGATCCACGCCAGCAACCACCTGGACGACGTCGCCAACGGCTATGCGCGCTGGTTCGAAGCCAATACACCGGTGTCCGGCAACGGTTTCGCGGTGTTGTTCTCGCCGCTCGATCAACTGCTCGATTGGAAGTCCGCGCTGCGCATCGCTCTGGTGATGATGGCAACGCTGTGGGTCGGCGGCGCCTACTTCTTTGCGGCAGCCGTGCATCCCGCCCGGCGCTGGGTGGGCGT
>JAJDAM010000132.1 GCA_029261905.1 Deltaproteobacteria bacterium | reverse complement strand
TTGCGACGGTAGGCATGTCTCGGCATGCACTTGGACAGAGCACGTACTGTGCCAGACCCATTCTTCAGACCACAACGCAGTTCGTGCCGGCCAGATAGACCTCGCCGGGATCCGAGTGTGAATCCACCAGACATACCGTGTAGTGGAGCCGGTAGGTACCGGGCCCCACGCGGTACCGCGCAAGCGTGTCCGGTCCACACGAGCCCGTGCCGACTCCGCGATGGTGAGCGTCCAGCACCAGCGAAACCGATTCGGCTCGATCGAGGTCGACCGTATGACGGGCGCGTTCGAGCGCCTCGTCGGAGAAATGGCTCGCCGTGAATCCGAACGGTGTCTCCGATCCGAATAACATCCCGGCGCCATCGGCGTCGCGAAGCGCCACCCAGCGCGTCCCACCGCGGTGGCCGTTACTCTGCGGCCGGATGTACGGCACGTAGAGATCATCGACCGTACTCCGGTGTCGAGCCATCCAAGCTCCCGCCGATCGATCCGAATAATTTTCGGTTGGCCCGAGCCCGAGCCATTCGACTCGTTCGAGGTCTCGCGCCAGCGTCCACCGAACGCCAACGCGTGGAAGATCGTCCATTTCGCGCGGAATGCGGAAGCGGTGTTCGAAGCGCAACGTGCCGCCCGGCTCGAAGACGACCGTACGTCGGTGCTCGATCCTCGTATCCGACCCCTTTGCGCCTACCTGCTCGGTAGCGGACCAATGGATCGCGCCGTCGCGGCGGCGGGTGATCCGACTCGCACTCTCGAACACCATCAATCGATCCAGCCCCCACGCCCGCCATTTCGCGACTGGCCCGCGGCCGTACATGCCGTCGTTGTCCAGCGGCGCCCGCCACAGATGAACGGCCGGCGCCGTAGGCGCGAGCTCCCCGACACTCGCCGATTGCAGGACCATCACGGTCGACTCGGTGTCGATTTCGGCAGCGAGCCCCGCATACTCGATGCGGGCTCGATGCCCTTCACGGTCGAGTCTCGGCACTTCCACATTGGATGGCAGCTGCTTTCGCCTGACTCGGCCTGCAGGCAACAGGAACTGCTCCCATGCCACCTCTTCGCCCCGCTCACACCACGGCTGCGCGCGACGCGAGAGAAATCGCACGCGAAGGTGAGATTGCTGGCCCGCTACCAGACTCGGGCGCCGAATCGGCAATGACTCGACGCGCGACTCCCCGGGGCCGAGGTCCAGCTTTCGGAGCTTCCCGCTTTGCACCGCCTGACCATCGACAGTGAGTTCCCAGACCGCCGACAACCCTTCGAGCGAAGTGAAATCAGCGCGGTTCACGATTCGAATGCGCCCGCGACGCAGATCTACGGCTTCCACCTTTACTGGCTGGGCGATTTTCTTCCATTCGAACATTGCCGGGTGCGGGATCCGATCGGGCCAGATCAGACCATTGATACAGAAATTGGTGTCGTTCGGTTCATCCCCGAAATCTCCACCGTAGGCCCAGTAGCTGCGACCCTCAGCGGTTTCCATTCGCAGCCCCTGGTCGACCCAGTCCCAGATGAATCCGCCCTGCAGGCCGGGCGTCGCCTCGATCGCTTGCCAGTAGTCCGCCAGGCTGCCGTTGCTGTTGCCCATCGCGTGCGAGTACTCACACATGATCAGTGGACGCGGATCCTTGGCCGTCTTCGCCCAACGCACGATCTCTTCGATCTCCGGGTACATCGGCGCCACGACATCCGCTTCACGGTGCGCGTCGTAGAGTGCTTCGGACGGGTCTCCCCCGGATGCGGCGATTTGGATCGCACGCGCGCCGATCGACCCCTCATAGGCGATCGGGCGGGAGGGATCGAAGTGACGAAGATGGGCGCTCGCGGCGTCGTGGATCGGGCCGTAGCCAGCCTCATTGCCGATCGACCAGAGCGCGATGCACGCGTGGTTCTTGTCGCGTCGAACCATTCGCAATACACGATCGAGAATCGCGTGCTCGTAACGTGAGTCTCGAGCCAGGCTTCGCAGGTCGGCGTGGGCCTCCACGTTCGCTTCGTCGACGACGTAGAGTCCGAATTCGTCACAGAGATCGTAGAACGCCGGGTCGTTCGGATAATGGGCCGTGCGAACCGCGTTGAAGTGGAATCGCTTCATCATCAACACGTCCTCGCGCATTCGCTCGCGCGAGACCGTCTTTCCGGTGAGATCGTCGTGCTCGTGTCGATTCACCCCTCGGATCAACACGGCACGGCCGTTGATCCGCAGTTCGCGATCGACGATCTCGACGCGGCGGAAGCCGACCCGACACGTCACCACTTCGCGCACCTCGCCCGCAGGGTCGACGAGCGAGACGATCACGCGGTACAGGTTCGGTGTCTCGGACGACCAGGGCTTTGCGCGAGGCACTTCGAAGTGGGTGCGCGCGACATGTCCCTCGAAGCCGAATGCGCGAATCGCCCAGAACTCGTGTGGAATCGGCACGTCCGCGGACCGCGGTTTGCGCAGCACATCGCGGCCGCGATCGTTGAGTAGCCGCAACTCCGTTCGCCATCCCGCAGCCGGGGCGTCTTCGAAACCCACTTGGGTTCGCACGTCGAGCTCGGCTCGTCCCGTAGCCGGATCCCAATCCGCGACGACGTGCAGATCGGCGATGTGCACCCGGGCTGTCGCGTACAAGAAGACTTCGCGGTGCAACCCGGCCATCCACCAGTGGTCCTGGTCTTCGAGAAAACTCGCGTCCGACCAGCGCACGACGGTTGCCGCCAGCGTGTTCGTCCCCGGCCGCACGAATTCGGTCAGATCGAACTCCGCGGGCAACCTCGAGTCCTTGCTGATCCCGACGAAGGCGCCGTTGAGATGAACGATGAGGACACTCTCGGCGCTGCCGAAATGGACGACGATCCGACGACCCGACCATAGATCGGAGATCTCGAAATCGATCCGGTGAACGCCCGTCGGGTTCTCGTCCGGAACGTCGGGTGCCAGATTCGGAAATGGCATCTGCACGTTGGTGTAGTGCGGGCGGTCCCAGCCCTGAAGCGTCCAGCTGCCCGGTATCTCGATCTCGGGCCAATTCGAATCGTCCGTGTCGGGGTCCAACGCTTCGGCCGTCACGTGCTCGGGACGGTCGAACATCGCGAACCGCCAACGCCCGCTCAGCGATTGAAAGTACGGCGAATCCTCTCGCTCTCCGGAACTTGCGCTA
>JAJDAM010000131.1 GCA_029261905.1 Deltaproteobacteria bacterium | reverse complement strand
TTGCGACGGTAGGCATGTCTCGGCATGCACTTGGACAGAGCACGTACTGTGCCAGACCCATTCTTCAGACCACAACGGACGGTATCACTGCCACCTCGGCAGACAATCGCGGCTGAGCCGGAAGGATGCAGCGCAAGATTTGCGCGTGGCTCCGTTTCTGTGGTAGCGCCTGGTATGGCGTCGACACCGCTCAACCGCATAGCTGTCATCGGAGATGGTCCGGCCGCAACGACCTTGGCGACTTTCCTCGCGCGAAACGGAAAGCAGGTGGGCCTGTTCTCGCGGGGTGAGCGCCAATCACCGCTGATCGGTGAGTCCACGGTTCCCGCGCTGGTTCCGATCCTTCGACGTCTGGGCGTCGAAGACGAGGTCCGGGACTACAGCGTTTTCAAACCGGGCGCGACATTCACGGTTGGGGCCGACGAGTCGCTGGAGATCGATTTCGATCAGGTGCACGGCCGCGTTCCCGGCTACGCGTACAACGTCCCCCGCGATCGCTTCGACGCAACGCTACTCGACGCCTGTTCGCGAAGCGGGGCCAAGCGGTTCCGCACCGCGGGCCGTCTCGAAGCAGCATCCGGCCAGTCGGGGGCCACCGCGCGCGTTCGGCTGACCGACGCGTGCCTCGAGCAGACCGATGGGTTCTTCGGCGGACAACCGGATTTCATCGTCGACGCGAGCGGGCGCAACCGTGTGATTCCGACGCTGCTGGGTCTGCCGACGCGAACCGGCGAGCGGCGCGACCATGCGCTCTTCGCTCACTGCGAGGGGGTGCCCATCGACAAGGAAGGCCACATCCACACCGACCGCCTCGAACACGGCTGGTGTTGGCGCATCCCCCTTCTCGACCGCGTGTCGATGGGGCTCGTCGTCAACGCAGCCTGGCTGCGCGATCTGGCGCCCGGCGCCGACGAACAATTCGACGCGCTGCTGCGCGAAGATCCCGAACTCGCGCGCATCGCCGGGGATGCCAAACGCATCAGCCGCGTGCTTCGATTCAGCAACTACCAACAGTCGACCGAGGTCGGCATCGGGCCTGGCTGGGCACTGGTCGGCGACAGCCTCGGATTCATCGATCCCGTCTTTTCGAGTGGTCTGTTCCTGGCGATGGACGGCGCCGAACGACTCGCAGACGCAATCACCGTGGGTACCGACGCGGCCTTGCGCCGATACGACCGGGCCGCGCGGCACCACATCGCGGCGTGGCAGACCGTCGTCGACTACTTCTACGACGGTCGCTTCTACGCGATGCTGCGCTTGAAGGACCAGCCGAACGACAACTGGATCGGACGCCTCGTCAGTCCCCATCTCGGCCGCCACTTGCCCCGCGTATTCACCGGCGAATCCACGGCGGCGCGATACGACCCACGGCTGTTGAAATTCGTGATGGATCATTCACTCGGGGTGCTGGACGATCCCGATTGGGCTCGCTGGCAGATCCGCTAGCGGGCCAGCCGACGTTCGTCTCGGATCAAGTACCGGTGGCGCCGCTGCGCTTCCAGTGCCAGCTACAGCGACCCTGGCCGAGAGCGAGCGCGGGTTCCCCGCAGAGGTACCAACGGAGAAACTCGATCGCATCGGGCCAGACCGGTGCGCGGCTCTCCCCCGGATCCGACGCTGCCGAGATCCCGAACTCCAACGAATCCTCTCCGTCAGCGACGCCGAGCAGCAGTGCCAGCCCGTAGGACCCCGCAGGTTCTTCGATCATGGCTGCAAACGTCGGGGCGGGAGGTACGTCGGCGATCACGAGAAGGACCTTCCGATCGGGATATCGCTCCAGCAGCGTCAGGGCCTCGAGGTAGCCGCACGCGAACGTATCCTCTTGCGCGGCCAGCGAACTGGAAGGCAACCGGTTCTGGGCCGCGATCGAAAACAAACCGGCCTGTGCGTTGTGGACCGTGTGAGAAAATTTCGTCGGGCTCAGCGGCTTCTCTTCCGCAAGCCGGTCCAATAGTTCGATCGATTCATTGATGTTGCCGTGGCGCGATGCGAAGACGGTGTTGACCTCGGCGATCTCGTCGGCGTCGACGCAATCGAACGCCGTCGTCAGCATGATCCGAGCCAATGAACCGCAGCGCCGACGCAACATCGCTGGCAGGAAGCTCGCGTCGGGTCGTCCACCGCTCGCCAGCTCGCGCGGATCCGTCGACCAGTCCCGCCAGGCGGACGAGTCGTCCAGCCCTGGCGACCACGCCGACCAACTGCGAACGCTGGCCGCGATCACGGGAATTCCCGGTCGAGAATCAACGTACAGTTGTTTCCGCCGAACCCGAACGAGTTGGTCATGACGGGGCCGCAGGGAACGCGCATTCCCGGCGTCACGAGAGGCGGCGTCCGGATTTCCGGATCCCGCACGCCATCGAACACATGCGGGATCAAGTCCATCCCGTCGGCGTCCGCATTGCGCAGCGTGAGCCAGCAGAATCCCGCTTCGATGGCACCGGCAGCGCCGAGTGTGTGCCCCACCAGCGACTTGGTCGAACTGCACTTTGGTGCGGTATTGGCCGGAGGCGAGTCGGGAAACATGCGCGCAACGGCGGCGCCTTCCATCGAGTCGTTCAACGGGGTCCCGGTACCGTGCAAGTTGACGTAGCGAATCGCCTCGCCGCCGATGCGCGCGTCCGACAGCGCCGAACGCATCGCCTGCTCGGCACCTCGACCCTCGGGGTCGGGCGCAGACATGTGATGTGCCTCGGTACTCTCGCCGACGCCCGCCAGTTGGATGCCTTCCGAATCGCGCGTGCACAAGAACAGCGCAGCACCTTCTCCGAGCGTCATGCCATTTCGGTTGAGGCTGTAGGGGTTGGTGATCTTGTCGGACACGACCTGCAGCGACGAGAAACCATTCGCCGTCAGGCCGCACAACGAATCCGCTGCGCCGGCGATCACAGCGTCACAAATCCCCAGCGCCAGCAGCGAACGCGCGGTCGCCAGAGCGCGAGCACCGGACGAACACGCCGTCGAGATGGCGTAGGTCGGTCCGGCGGTACCGACGCAGTCTGCTACGAAGCTCGCCGGGCCGCCGAATTCGAGTTGGTTGTAGTGAAACGACTTCGTGAGTTCGCCGGTTTGGTGTTGGTGGCGGATCGCCGCCTCGGCGTCGCTGACGCCGGAAGTGCTCGTTCCGATCACGACCGCAATCCGATCGCGGCCAAAGCGGCTCAACACATCGGAGATGGGCTTTTCGATCTGCTCCAGCGCGGCCAGAAGGATCGCGTTGTTGCGGCACGCATATCGCTCGAGCTTGCCTGGAATCTGCGGCAGCGGTGTCTGTATTTCGCCGACGATCAAGCTCGCGCCGCGGGCGAGGTCGTCGCGGACCCCGAATCCGGATTGATCGCCCGTCAGCAATCGGGGCCAGATCTCTTCGGCGCCCGAACCGAGCGCGTTGATCATTCCCATTGCAGCGAGCGAGCAGGCGCGATTGGCGTTCGTCACTCGTTGGCTCGCTGCGCGAGTATGGCCCGAGCGGTTTGAATACCGGACGAAACGACGCCGTAGATCCCCGCGCCCGGCTGCGTCCAATGTCCCGCGAAATGGAGTCCCGCTATCGGCGAGACGTTCGGCGATCGTCCCGGCCCGACTTGTGCGCTGGAGACCTCCCAACCGTAGAGCGCTCCATCGCGGTTTCGCGTGTAGCGCTCCATCGTCCTCGGACTCGCGCCCTCCGCGAAGGAGATGTGGTCGCGCAAACCGGGGAAGTGCCGCGCGACGTGATCGATCATCCCGTCGACCATCCACTGCGAGCCCGCGCGCCAATCGTGCGCACCAAACGGAATCAGCGTCGTGATGATCATCAGGTGCTCGCCCGCCGGCGCCAGAGCTGGATCGGCAATCGTCGGGACCGTGACGCTCAGCCAGTTGGGCTGCCCCGCGAGAGCCGTCCGGTAGGCCGCTTCGTGGTCGAGCGAAGCGTACAAGAACGTCTCGTGACTGGTGTTCTGCTTGCTCAACGGCAGATCCGTCGCGAGGTAGGTGACGTACGCAGAAACGGATGGCTTCAATCGGCGCATGCGGCTGACGTAACGGTTCGGAAACGCGTCGGCACCGACCAACTCCTCCACGGTCTGGCGCATGTCGGCGTTCGAGACGACCAGCGGGGCCGAGATGCGCTGGCCGTTCTCGAGAATCACACCGGTGACCCGCGAGTCGTCCACGCTGATCCGACGCACCGAGCTGCGAAGCAGAACCTCGCCCCCCGCGCCCGTCACGGCGCTCGCCAATGCTTCGGCGAACTTCTGAAATGTCCCGCGGCAATAGTAGGCGCCGTCAGCGAGGTAGCTCATCAGCATCGTTGCGAAATAGAGGAAGGAGACCCGCGAGGGAGGCAAGCCGAGATAGGGCCAAAGCGTACAGATCACCGCGCGTAGCTCGGCCGACTCGATGTGATCGTCGAGAACCTGGGCCAGCGTGGCTCTGCGATACCGCATCAGCGTCGGATAGCGGCCCGGAGACTTGATCGCATCCAGCACACCTTCCAGCTGATCTGCGCGTCGCGTCTCGTCGCGGATATTCAGGCACTCCTGAAAGAACTCGCGCAGCCCTTTTGCCTCGGACGGAAATTCGTTCGCGTAGAGTTCGACGAAATCATCCAGATGGCCCGGCGCTTCGACGACCATGCCGGGGTAGACGGCGGAATAGACCGGGTCGATGCGGTTGAATTCCACCTGATCACGAACGCCGAGCTTGGTCAGCAGATTGTGGATCTGCCCCCCACCTTTGAACGCAACGGGTTCACACCCACCGATCAGGTGAACCGCCGAGTCGAAGTGATACCGACCCCGCCGAAACGCGTGCGCGTAGCCCCCGACGCGGTCGTGACGCTCGACGACGAGGACGCTCCGTCCGGCCCGCGCGAGCAGGCCAGCGGTTGTCAGGCCGCCGACGCCAGAGCCCACGACGATCGCATCGTAAGTATCCCGAAGGGACTCTGTGTGAAATCTCAAACGATCCCCGCAACCTTCGAGCGCTGTGGCAACATGAACCGCGGCCGCTCGATGGAAGGATCAGCAGCTTTCCGAAGCGCTGAGCTACCCGAAGCGCCGTGCCTGTGAGATGCGAAGCAATTTCTCAGTTGATTTGCATTTTCGTCGGGTCGTTTCCGGCCAACGCGTATTTTACCATGAAGTCGATCAGACCCAGGCTGTAGCGATTGGTCGCGTCCTCGCCGGTAAAGATGCGTGGCATGTGCTTTCGGAAATGGAAACTCATCATCTTTCCGATCAACGTGTTTTCGACGTAGTTGCCTACCTTGAACAGCGTCAGCAAGCGACCGTCGTAGTACCAACGGATTACGCGTTGCCAGGCTGCCAGGCTGCGCTGGGTTTCGGCGTCGTAGTCTTCCAGCGCCTTTCGCGTTCCGGTGAGAAGCGCGTTGGCGATCCGCTCGCCGCCTTCGAAGGCGATCAAGACCCCGCTGGAGAAGACCGGGTCGATGAAGCCATACGCATCGCCGAGCATCGCCCAGTTTTCGCCCAGTCCGCGAGTCGCTCGCGATTGGTAGTTGGTGTACTTCATGACCGGTGTGACACGCGTCGCCGGAAGCGCGAAGTCACGAATCACCGGGTCGTGCTTCAAGAAATTGTCCAACTGCTCTTCCGGCGAGTCGCCGAACTTCTGGATGTAGTCCGAGTCGATCACGATGCCGATCGAAACCCGACCGGGCAGCGGGATCCGCCACGACCAGCCGTGTTCCAGTCGATCGGTGTGAACGTTGCCTTCGATTTCGACTTCGACGCCCTCGAAGTGCGCGTGAAGTGCGGTGTCGCGCCGATCTCCATCGATCGTCGGGATATCGAACAGGCGCGCGAACTGACGCCCTCGCCCGCCCGCGTCGATGATGAAGTCGGGTTGGGTGTCGAAACCCGATGCCGCGAGCGATTCGTCGGTCAGTCGCACCCGCTGCGTCCCGGGCTCGCGCTCGCCTCGGCCCGTGTGGTCGATGATGCGCGCCCCGGCCTTCTGCGCCGACGCGAGAATCGTGGCGTCGAATCGATCTCGGGGAACGTTGTAGGAATAGGTGGTCTTCGCGCCGCGAACCTCGTTGAACCGAAAGCTCTGCGTGTACTCGCGATCGTGGATGAACGTCGCCCCGCCCTTCCAGGTGCTGTAGCTCGCCACCTCCTCCTCGACGCCGAGGCGGCGCAAGTACGGCACGACCGCCGGCACCAGCGACTCGCCGACGATGATGGGGGGCCGCTTGCCGCGCGCGAACAACGCCACGTCCATGCCCGCGCGAGCGAGTGTTGCCGCGGCCGTTGCCCCGGCCGGGCCACCTCCGAGGATTGCGATTCGTCGATAGGGAGTAGGCATCGCGAGCACCATAAGACAGCCCTCGGGCTCTATCAACGAGATTCCGCCGATGTCGCTGCTACCTTGCCGGCATGCCGCCGCTCGCGCTGGAAGACCTGACCAAACGCCTGTTCGAGATCCTACGGGATGAGATCCTGAGCGTCGGCGAAGACTTTTTGCCCCAGTCGAATCTGATCGATGCCGGGCTCGATTCGCTCGGCGTGACCCAGCTGATGTTGTCGATCGAGGAGTACACCGGCGTGTGGATCGACGAGAGCCTGCTCACGCCCGAGAACCTCGAGAGCGCCGAATCTCTGGCCGCGCTCGTTCACGCTCAGCAAGAGCCTTGAAAATTCGCCCCTAGCGCCGATCGGCCGGGGCGCGAAACCAGGAGTGGAGTCGTTGGAAACCAACGCCGACCATACCCCCAGCAGCACCCCCAGCAAGGCCGCCACGAGCGACGTCAACGGCACCGCCGAGCGTGCCTTCATCCCGTTGACGGGCGCCGATTGCTTCCTTCGCGCGTTCGACGCGGAGATCCAACGCAACGGCCGCGCGAACCACGTCTCGCAGCTGGTTCTGCGGCTCGGACCGGGATTCGACGTGGAATTGCTGCGGAAGCTGGTCGAGCAGGTCGCCCACGCGCAGCCCATCGTACGCGCACCGATCCGCAAGCGTTTCGGCGTGGCGGAACCGGTATTCCGGATATCGGATGCACACCGGGCCCCGCTGCCGAGATTCGACGTGGTCGATCTGGACGGTCCGCCCCCCGCGGACGATGAATTGCCCGATGCGTTGATCCGACCGATCAATGCGCGGATGGATGTGAGACGCGGTGAGCTGCTGCGCTTCGATGCGATTCGATACGCGGGCGGTGCCGCCGGCACGGATCTGGCCGCGAGCTGGGTCCACATGCTGCTCGATGGCTCGGGCAGCGAAACGTTCATGGCGTGGCTCGACGCGTGCTACCGCGGCGAATCCAGCCCGGAGCAGCTTCCGTGCCCGACCGAGTTCGACCCCCCCGAGCGTTCGGATCTCACGATGCAGCAGCGCGGCGACGCGGCGCAGTCCTGGCAGAAGTGGCTCAGCGGATTCGCAGCAGCGCCGCCACACTCGTTGGCCGGCCCCCTCCGACGCGATCCCCAATCGCTGCGCTATCAGCTGCTCACGCTGTCGCCCGAACAGACACGGGTTGCCGTAGAGCGCGCGAAAGAGCGGGCCGGTTTCATGACGCCGATGCTGTTCTATCTCGCGGCGACGATTCGCGCACACGCGGCGGTGTTCCGCGCGCGCGGCGTAGACCCGGGGAGCTTCGTGGTCCCGTTGCCGGTGAATCTCCGGCCGCGAGGCGCCGCGAAAGCGATGTTTCGCACCCACGTTTCACTGGTCTGGTTCCAGGCCCTCGTCGACCAGACCCGAGATCTCGACGAGCTGATCGCGCACCTCAAGGAGCAACGGCTGGCCGCGATCAAAGCCGGCCACGTCGAGAACGCCGTCCACGCGATGGAGTTTGCGCGCTTTGCTCCCAAACGCCTCTATACCCACATGGCCCGTCGCGATTTCAAGGGCGAGCTGTGCTCGTTCTTCTTCGCGTTCACGGGTGATTTCATGAAGGGCGTCGACACTTTCCTCGGCGCGGAGATTCTCAACGGCTTCCACGTCGCCCCCGTACCGCCATCGCCCGGAAGCTGTATCGCAATGAGCCTGCGCGGCGATCGGCTGAACGCAACGCACGTATATCAGCAATCGGCCGTATCCGACCCGGAGCGCGAGATCCTTCGAGAGCAGTTGCTTCGCGACCTGCTCGGCTGAAGGTGGCAGAGGAAGCCGGCGTGGCATCGACCCATTTCGATGTCGTCGTGGTTGGCGGGGGCCCGGCCGGAATCGCCGCGGCGCTCTCGTCCGCCCGACGCGGCGCCCACACGCTGCTCGTCGAGCGCAGCGACCGACTCGGCGGCAACGCCGGCAACGCCTTCGTGCACACGATATGCGGCCTCTACGAGCCGGCCGATCGAGGCGCTGCCATCGCGTTGCATCCGGGCTTCCCGAACCAGCTGGCCGACGAGCTGCTCGAAGTCGGTGCAGCATCGCCGGCGGACCGTGTCGGGCGCGTCTACGTATTGCCACTCGACCCGCTGGGTTTTGCGGCTCACGTGGCGGGGCTTTGCGAGGGGACAAAGGGGCTCGAAATATCGAGGAGGTCCGAGTTGATCGAGGCCGCATTCGGCTCGGACGACTCGGTTCGATTGCGGATCGATGGGGGATCCGGCGGCCTTCGGTCCGTTTCGGCCTCCATCGTCGTCGATTCCACCGGCGATGCGACGGTCGCCAGCCTCGCCGGCACACCGACGACGGAAACCGACGCCAGTCGACTCCAGCTCCCGTCGTTCATCTTTCGCCTGGCCGGCGTCGACGGCGGCGAGTTGGCCGGTTTCGCGAAGCTCCGCGTGACACACGCCCTCGCTTCCGCTGCCCGTGACGGCCTGATCTCGGCGCAGTGCGAGTCGGTGCTGATCCGGCCGGTCGCGGGCCGCGACGAGGCCTACGTGACCCTCAATGTCCCGCGCCCGAGTGATTCTCCCTATCGGCCTCTCGATCCGCAGCAGATCGACGCGCTCACCACGCGCGCCCGCAGTGACGCGCAACAGATCGCAAACTTCCTGCGCGAGACGCGTCCGGCGTTCGCCAATAGCCGGATCGAGGCCTGGCCCACCCGGCTCGGTGTTCGCGAGACCCGGCGGGTCGCGGGTCTGTACGAGATGAGCCGCGACGATGTATTGACGGGGCGGTCGGATCCCGAGGAGGTCTGCCGATCGAGCTGGCCAATCGAACTCTGGACCGATCACCGGCGCGCGCGCTTCGAATACCCGGTAGGTCCGTGCTCGATCCCACTCGGTGCGCTCATCAGCCGGGGTTCGACCCGGCTCGGGATGGCGGGCAGATGCCTCTCGGCGACACCCGAGGCTTCGGGAGCGCTGCGCGTGATTGGAACTGCGCTGGCAACCGGGGAAGCGATCGGTGTCGCCGCTGCGCTGGCCGCGGATCGAGGCTGCGGACTCGACGCGATTGCGGCTTCGGACGTTCGCGACCACATTGTCGATCCGCGATCCGGTTTGGATGCTGGAGGAGCCTGAAGTGACTGTCGTCGATCGAATCCGCGAACACGCTGTTCGCGCCCCCGCCCACCCCGCCTGGATCGAAAACGACCGCGACGGCGGCTCGCGCACCGTCAGCTACGCCGAAGCCGTCGGGAGCTTCGACGCGATCGCGAAACGTCTGGTCGCAGAAGGGCTCGCCCCGGGAGACCGCTGCGGCTTACTGGCCAAGCAGGGCGGCGGATTCATCGAACTGGCACTGGGCGTGTTGGCCGCCGGCGGCTGCCTGGTCCCGATCCCCGACGACCACAAGGGCGAGGTCCTCACGACGTTCTGTGAGCGAGCGCGCTTGCATCGTCTCGTCACCGAAACGGAAGATGGATTCGAACATCGAACGCTCAGCCAATCCGAGCCGGAAGACGCGAAACTCGATGCGGCCTATCGCGCACTGTCGCCCGCCTATCTGCGTTTCACGTCCGGTACGACCAGCGAGCGGAAAGGCGTGATCCTCGGACACGCCAGCATCGAAGCGAGGCTCGCCGCCGCCAACCGCGTGCTCGAAATTTCGCCCGACGACCGCGTGTTGTGGCTGCTGCCGATGGCTCATCATTTCGTGGTATCGATCCTGCTCTACCTGTCGAGAGGCGCGAGCGTACTGCTACCGGCCAGCCCGCTCGCGCGCGAGGTTCTCGAGTTCGCAAGCCGCACCGACCCGACGCTGATCTACGCTTCGCCCCATCACTACAAGCTGCTCGCCAAAGACAGCACCGATCTCCGCCTGGATCGGGTACGGCTCGCGGTGTCGACGGCCGAAGGCCTTCGCGCCTCGATCGCCGACGACTTCAGCGCACGCTTCGGTCTGCCGCTCGTGCAGGCGCTCGGCATCATCGAAGTCGGGCTCCCGGTCGTGAATCGCGACTCGGCCGCCACCAAACCGACCGCTCTCGGCAGACCGCTTCCGGATTACGAAGTCTGGCTGCGAGCCGAAGATGGAAAGCCGCTCTCGGGTCCCAGTTCTCCCGATCGAACCGGCGAGATCTGCATCCGCGGACCCGGCATGCTCGACGCCTATCTCGACCCCTGGCTGCCGGCCGAAACCTGCCTCGAACCCGACGGCTTCCGGACCGGCGACCAGGGCTGGTTCGACAGCGACGGAGACCTCCACCTGGCGGGCCGTCGAGCGAATCGCATCTGCATGGCCGGAATGAAGTTCTTTGGCGAAGAGGTCGAAGCGATACTCGACACGCACCCGGGTGTTTCGGAGAGCCGGGTGTTTGCGATCGAACACGCGCACCTCGGTGAAATCCCGTGCGCCGAGATCGTGCCGATCGACGCGGGCGCAGCACCAGCCCGCCCCGAACTGGTTCGCCACTGCAGGGACGCCCTGCCCGCCTACAAGATCCCGCGAGAATTTCGCGTGGTCGAATCGCTCGAACGGACGCCAACCGGAAAAGTCCGACGCGGCTAGCCGCGGGTCGAACTACGATCCGCGGCCGCAGGTTCTCCCAGACGCGGAAACCAGCGGCCTGAACGAGCGGTGTAGCGCTCGTAGTCCTCGCCGAATCGGCGTCGCAATGCGGGCTCTTCGACGCGGATCACGTATCCGTGAACGAGCGCCGCCAGCGCCAGGCTGTAGCCGAATAGCGCCCAGGAGCGATACGCGATCGCCTCTCCTAGCGCGATCGCGACATAGGACGCGTACATCGGGTTTCGCACGCGTCGGTACAACCCCGTCGCGATCAGCGACGGAGGGGGGTCGAGCGGAACGTGCGTTCCACCCCACCGGACGAACGCGACGATCTCGGCGATCAGCACGGCGTTGGCGATCGCGATGAGAGCGCCCGCCAGCCATAGATGGAAACCAGGTTGCAGCGCCCCGCTCTCGCCTAGCGCGAACAAGATCAGTGCTGGGAACGCGACGAAGAACCACAGCGAGAACCACAGAGCGCCGAGCACGGATCGGACGACCAGCGACGTCGTCGAACGCTTGCGGGGCTCGGAATCGCCGCTCACTCGATCGCCTGCTCGGACAAGGTCGACCACTCGGACGTATAGCCGCAGGCCGGGCTGTCGATCTCGACGCGTCGCGAGCCGGGCTCGAAGTGCAGTGCTGTCGCAGGCCGATCGCCGCCGGTGTCGAATGTCCTGCCAACCAGCGTCCCGTTGCGCCAGGTATCGGTGACCTGGGTGCCGTCGAACGATCGGGTCGTGGTGCCGCTGCCATCGGTCGGCCGCGGCGCGGCGAAAAAACGGATTCGATGTAAATCGCGTAATACGCTCGAGGGGGAAATCGGTAGGACGGCGCGTGGAAGCGCATCGATCTCTGCGCGGATGCCCCGTTGTCGCACCGTGAAGAGCTTCGCGCCGATCGGGCTGACGCCAATCACGACGAGCTCCCCGGCCGTCTTCTGCACCACCAGACGCATCGGGAAGTCCAGATCCCCCGTACGAATGCGCACACGGTTTTGCACGAGGAAGTCACCGTCGATCTCGTCGATCGACCGAAGCCCTCCCGGACACGAAGCGAGCAACCGAGGCCCCCACGGCAACTGCGCGCAGCCGACACCGACGAGACCCAGAATCACCAGCGAGCACGAGTACGTGCGGCGCGCACGATTCATCTCGGTTCGTTCCGTTGTGGCTCTGCATCCAGGCCGCGCAGCCTGAGCGCGGCGACGATCACCGGCGCGAGTGCGTAGGAGAGCAGCACTCCGAGCCCAGTGGTCATTCCGATCGCCCTCAGCGAGGGCTGCGACGAAATCGCGAGCGTCCCGAATACGAACACCGTGGTGAGACACGACATCAACAAGCTGAGCATCGTCGCCCCGACCGATTCGTCGTCATTCGCGCTGTCGGCCAGGAACACCCCGTAGTCGACACCCATGCCCATGACCATGATCAAGCTCATCGCGTGCAGGAAGTTGGCCTTCACTCCCGCCAGCGCGAAGATCGACAGCAACAGCACCGCGACGATCGCCGCTGGGAGAAATGCGGCCAGGGTCTTTCTCCAGTTGCGGTAGCGAACCACCAGGATGACCAGTACCAGAAAACCGCCCACCACGATCTGCCGAAGTGTGCTGGTTCGAAATTCGGCGTAGATGTCATTGACGAATGACGACTGGTCGAGCACGTAGACATGCTCGAGGGCCGAAAGCCGAGCACGCAATGCCTCCGGCTCGCTGAGGCCCTCGAGGTACGTCACGACCGCGACGCCGTCGCCGAGCGGAAACGTATACGGCGCGAGCATGTCGCCCAGCGCGCTGTTCATCAGATCATCGAGCTTCAACGCGACCGGCGGCCCCCCGGCGATGGCCTCGCCGAAGGCCCGAAACGAACCCGGCCGAAACCCCTCTGCGACGAACGCGGCGTCCAACCGGGAATCAAGATCCGGTTCCGCTCGTACGGCCTGCCAATTGCGGCGTTGTAGATCTTCGGACCACAGCAGATCGTGAAGCGACCGATGCCCGTCGATCTCGCCTGCCTCGACGGCTGCTACGAGTCGTTCATGGATCCGATCGCTCAGTTCGACGGCGCCCTTTTCGTCGCTGGCAATCCCGATTGCGAATCGCCCGGTATCGATCGACGACACGCGATTGCGCACACGTCTGTCCTGCTCGATCAACTCTTTCGGAAAGCTCGTCAGCTTCGACATGTCGTCGTTCCATTCCAGCATCGGGAGCGCAACCGCTGCCAGCGGCACGACGGCGAGAGGAATCAACAGCAGCAGGCGAGGTGCGCGCTCGAGCCGGCCGAATTGCCGCCCGAGCCAGGCGGCCGTCGTTGCCGAACGCTGGGGCAGCGCAGGTGAAAACCGCAGCAGCCCGCGCAGTGGATACAGGCTGGCCCACAGTGCCGCCGCGACGCCGACACCGGCGAAGAAACTCATTTCCCGAAATGCCGGAAACGACGTCAGCGCCAACCCGCCGAGGCTCGCGACGGTCGTGATCGCGCCGAGCATCAGCGACGGTCGAATCCGTCGAACGGTGTCGCTCGGCGTTTCGCCTGGGGGCCCGAGTCGATGGTGGATCAACACGTGATTCGAGTAGTCGATCGCGATCCCCATCAGCGAAGCGCCGAACGCCATCGTGAGTCCGTCCAGCCTACCGAGCCACACAAGACCGACCGAGGTCGCGACCAGGATCCCGACCCATGGCGGAACCGACACGATCAGGAACGCCCGCCAGCCTCCGATGAACAGGAAGAACAGCGTCGCGACGCCAATGAACGAACAGGCTCCGATCAGGTAGACATCGCTCTTGATGCTCTGCTCGGCCGCGACGGCGAAGCGATTCGCGCCGATCATCTCGAGCATCAGATTCGCACCCTCACGCTCCGCGATGGCGTCGAATCGAGCCTGGATCTTCGACAAGAGCTGGGATTGCGGTCCCGACTCGAATGCCGACGCATGCGTACCCAGCATCGCGATCGCAAAGCGCTCGTCGCGCGTGACGAGTTGGCCGTCGACGATCTTCAGCGAGTCATCGTCTCGCCGAAACCGCTCGAAGAGCGTGCGAAAGCTCGAAAGCGGATCTTCGGGCGCAATCCGGGTCAGCAATCCGGAGACCGGAGACGCGAGCGCCGCCTTCAACTCGCGCGCCTTCTCGCGCAACGCATCATCGGCGAGCATGGCCGGGATCTCGCGTTCGGGGCGATCTGACAGAAACGAAACCCTGTGCGGGAAATACAGCTTGTAGATGTCCTCGAGCTGCGCGGAATCGAGCCCCGATCGAACCCAGGCGACCTCCGGCTGCCCGCGCAGAGCCTGTGTCAGCTCTGCGGTCGCTGCGATCGATTTTTCGAGATCGTCGGACCCGATCGACAGAACCATCGTCCGCGTGAAAACCGAATCGGTCAGCCGGCTCGAAACTTCGGCGAGTTCGGATCGATTCCGATCGGGCATGAAGTGGCTGAGGTCGGTGCCGATCTCCAGATTCAACACGCAGTAGGTTCCCAACACCAACACTGCGACGATCTGCGCCGGTACCGTGAGGCGACTCACTCTGCGGCGGGCGCGTCGGGAAGCGGAATCCGCTGCGTGAACAACAACTCGAGTTCGGCTGCCGAGAATCGGCGATCGGTGTCGCGAGTTTCGAGATCGGTCGTCGTGCGATCGCCGTCCGCACTGCGCATCTCCATCCGCCGGATCCCGCCGCCGTCCAGGTCTCCGGTCAGCACGATCGATTCGATCGCCGCGCGCATCCGTTGACTCCGCGGACGCAGCGTCAGCGACCACTCGCGATCTTCGGTCACGAACTCGGTCTCGTAGAGTTCTCGCAATCGCTCCACGTCGCCGTTGAACAACACGATGAAGTTATCGACGAAGATCCGCGCCATCGGATTTCCCGACAAGTCGAACTCTTCGCCCCCTTCCCCGTCGCGGTATCGAAGCGTGCCGCCATCGATCACCATCGACGCATAGCTGGGCTCCAACGTAAAGCGCGCGAGACGCCCGGGGGGTGCGAAATACAACACTCCGCCGCTCTCGAGCGGGCTCACGAGGAGTCCGATCTCTTTCTGCTCGCGAAACCCGGCGACCACGCCGTGGGTCTTCGACATCTGCGCCATCAACTCATCGAGGTTCAGCTCGCGCGACACGAGGGGGCGCTCTTCGGCGAATGCTGTGGGGACAGCGATCCCGACCAACGCCAATGCGACGACAGCCGCAAAGGCGATGCTATTCGCTGAGGCGACGCTGAATCTCATGGGGCGTCTCCAGCAACAGGTTGCGTTCGAGATCGGTCGTCGCGAGGATCGTGTGCCCTCGCGCCGCGCGACGATTTCCTTTGCTCAGATTCGTGATCTCGTAGCGGATATTGATTCGATGCCGGACGTCGCGGAACCAGGCGGCAACGCGAATCCGATCACGGTAGTGCAGCGGAGCCGTGTATCGGCAATGACTGTCGATGACGAAGAATGCGTAGCGAGGCCCGATCAGATCACCCGTGTCGAGGCCGCAGCTTCGCATCAGCTGCGTCCGGGCTTCTTCGAAGTATTCGTAGTAGTGGCCGTGCCAGACGACGCCGAGCATGTCGACATGTCGAAACGGCACTTCGAGTTCGATGTGTGTTTCGTGAAGTCGCTCGCTCACGACGAGAACCTTTCGCTCACGACAAGAGCCTTTCTCTCATGGCCAATACCGCCCGTCACACGTCAGAAGCAGCCGATCGGCAGTGAACCGTCGCGCAGCAATTCGAGCACCCTCGCGATGTCCAGATCCTGACGCCGGTCCTCGTCGACACCGCTGGCGACTTTGCGCACGGCTTCGCGAATGGCCAGTGGACGCTTCAGCTGACTTCCTCCGTCACGCAGATCCAACGCCTGGCAGTTGGCCAACAGCACGATCACCGCCACCGTTTCCGTCAACTCGATCACCCGCCGGCAATCGCGTGCAGCGATCGTGCCCATGCTGACCTTGTCCTGGTTGTGGGACTCGGTGCTGCGACTGAACGCGGACGCCGGCATCGTGAGCTTCAGCGCCTCCGCGGTCAGCGCCGATGCGCTGATTTGCATCGCTTTGAAGCCGTGATGCGAAACATCGTCGGTGGCGACGAGATTCGGCGAGAGTCCATCGCTGGTTTCAGGAACACACAACAGAGCCAGCTGCCGATCGAGGAGATCCGCCACGCTGGCGATCGCCGCCTTCAATCCGTCCATCGCGAACGCGACGTGTCCACCATAAAAATTGCCGCCGTGCAGGATGTCGCCGTTGCTGGGATCGACCATCGGGTTGTCGTCGATCCCGTTGATTTCGATCTCGAGCGTTCGACCCGCCGAAGTGATCGCATCGACCGCCACGCCGATCACCTGCGGTGCACAACGAAGCGAGTAGCGGTCCTGCAGCCGAGCGGGCGTCAAGGCGCGCCCCGAACCCGCCTCCAGGTCGTCCCACAGCCAGTCCGCACACCGGATCTGGCCCGGGTGTGGCTTCCATTCGGCGATTCGAGGATCGAAGTGAGCCGGGTTGCCGTGGGTGACGTCTACGCAAATCGCCGTGATCGCCGCCGATAGCCGCACCAGTCGCTCGGCTCGCTCGTGGTTCGCGCAACCGATCGCCGTCATCACACCGGTTCCATTCATCAGCGACAGGCTCTCCTTGGAGCGCAGTCGAATCGGAGCCAGCTTCAGTTCTTCCAGTGCTTCGGAGGCCGGCATTTCGCGACCTCGTAGCGTCACTTCCCGCTCGCCCGAGATCGCGGCGGCCAGGTAGGACAGCGGAGTCAGGTCTCCACTCGCTCCGACCGAGCCCTCTTCCGGAATCAGCGGGAGAAGCTGCTCATTGAGGAAGTCACACAGCCGTTCGAGCAACTCGATCCGGACCCCCGAGTGGCCTTTCGCCAGCGTGATCAATCGCAACGCGACCGCCGCTCCCGCTTCGGTCGGATCGAGCATGCGTCCGGTGCCGACACCGTGAAAGCGCATCAGATTGGTGGGGAGCGTGTCGCGAAGTGCTGGTGGAATATCGACGATGATCGACGCGCCGACGCCCGTCGTTACGCCGTAGACGTCCAGGCCACCGGACTCGGCGTGGTCCACAGCCTCGCGACTTCGCAGCAGCAGCGCCCGGTATTCGGGATCAGAATCGAGTTCGGCGCGCTGCTCGCCCCGCGCCAGCGCGAGCACATCGCCAATCGAAAGCCGGTTGCGACCGATCACGAAACGGACTCCTACGGGGATCGATGAGGTGCGTGAGGTGCCAGCGCATGGAGGAGTTCCTTCATGCGCGGCAGGTTAGCAGGGTGGGCGCAAACGCTGATCTCGAAACGAATGGACGCGCAGAACTGAGTTAGAATTCACGACGGTACCCGAATGGCTGGCAAGATCGCATACCTATCGAGGCTCTCGCGCACGCTGTTCGGCTTTGTGCTGTTCGGCGTGGGTGTTCCGGTCCTCGCGCTCGTCGCGTTGCCGGTGGCCCGATG